>NZ_CAUUGJ010000007.1:0-38222 GCF_963544685.1 uncultured Fretibacterium sp.
GGGAACGGTATGAAGGGTTCCCAGGGAGTGAGCTCCCTGGGCGGGGTTCAGGGGCGGAGCCCCTGGCAGGGTTCTGGGCTCGCCGGAGCGCGGAGGCGGGGGTTCGTGCTGATCTCGGTTCTGATGCTGGGGGTCCTGCTCATCTCGTGTGCTTCGGCCTTCGCATGGTTCGTCCGTCTCCAGGTCCGCAGCGCCCTCAGGGAGCGCGTCGCGCTGACGAACCGCAGCATGGCGCAGGTGCTCACGGCCTCCGTGATCGGCGCGGTCTCCAAGCTGTCCGGGGAGACCGATGCGGACAGCCCGCTTCAGGAGTGGTACAAGCCGTTCATCCTGCCCGCGGACGACATGGGGCTCTGGGCGGTTCGGGTGCTGCCGCTCGACGACAAGATCCCCGTCCGCAGCCTCTTCCTGCCGGACAAGAACACCGTCCGGGGCGAGATGAAGCGTCCCTGGGAGGACCTCTGGCAGCGGATGGGACGCCGGGAGCTGGCCGTTGTCGCGCTGGACTTCATGGACGCGAACGACAAGGCCCGGGTCGGCGGCGCGGAGCGCGGGAGCTTCATCAACCGCCCGCCGCTCGACATCTCGGAGTTCCTGCTGTTGGAGGAGGTGACCCCCGAGCTCCTCGACGGCGTCCCCGGGCGTCCGGGGCTGGCCGACTTCTGCACGGTCTGGAGCGGGGGCAAGGTCAACCTGAACGTCGCGCCGCAGCGGGTCCTGGAGCTCCTGCCCGGACTGGACGCCTCGCTGGCGGACCGGGTGACGGAGTACCGGAGGCGGAACATCATCAGGAGCCTGAACGATCTGCAGAAGATCCCGGGGCTCTCCCCGAAGGTCTCCACGATGCTGACCAACGTCGCGGGCTGCAAGAGCCGCTATTTCTCGCTCCATATCGAGTTCCTGGAGGAGTCCGCGGGAGGGACGGCCTTCGACATCGTCTTCGACAGGTCGGACGAGAAGATCGTCCGTTGGGAGGAGTTATGAACGTGATTCTGAAAGGGACCTCCGATCTCGAGAACATCGACCTCCATCGCGTGGCGGGGGGTGCGCTGCGGCGCGTCTCCGCCGCGCCCCCGTCCCGCCGCGTCCGGCGGGCCGCGGTCCTCGTCCCGATGCGCTCGCTCTCCGTCTCGCCCTTCTCGTTTCCGTTCGGAAGCGTGATGCGGGTCCGGGAGGCGCTGCGGCTTCAGACCCTGCCCTTTTTGTCCTGCGCCCCGGCGGGCGGTATGGAGCTCTTTCCGACGGTGCTGGAGCGGACGCCCCGCAGCAGCAGCGGGGTGGTCTGGTATGCCTCGGCCGCGGAACTCGATTTCCCGGAGCCGCCCGACGGCCTTTCGGCGCTCGTCTGGCCCGCGCCCCTGCCCCTCGTCTCGCAGGTCGGCGGCACGGGCGTGACCCTCTGGGCGGACGAGGAGAACCTCTGTTCCCTGCTGTGGAGCGAAGGGCGCCCCGTGCTCTGCCGCTGGCGTTCCCGGTCCGCGGGAAGCGCGGAGTCCGAGTTTGCCTGGTATGACCGCTATTGCCGGGCCCAGGAGCTGGAGAGGGGCGCTTCCTTCGCCCTGGACGCGACGGATCCGGGGAGCCTGGAGGCCCTGGGCGGGATCGTCCGGGAGAGCCTGGCCCGCTATCCGTGGATCGGGACAGTGAACCTGTCCCGGACGGCTTTGGAGGGGGCGGTGGGGCTCGAGCGGTCCGTTCGTCTCCTGACCCGCGTGGCCGGGTGGGCCCTTCTTCTGGGCATGCTGGTGCTGACGGGGGGCGTTCTGAAGTGGCATCAGGCCCGGGGCGGCGCCGAGGCGGCGCGCCTGCGCTCGGAGGCCCTGTATCGGGAGGCGTTCGACGCCGAGCGGACGGGGCGGATCGCGAACCCCGTCACGCTGGCGCGCGACCGCATCGCCGAGCTGCGGGGAAGCGACGCGGAGGGACGGAGCCTGGAGGACGCCCTGGCGGAGCTCGGGTCCGTCTTCTCGGAGAACCCCAGCATGGACGTGACCCTCGACGTGCTGCGCTATAATGCGGAGGGCCTGGACTGCACCGGTTCGGCCCCGGACATGAGCACCGTGCTGACCTTCCGCAAGGCCTGGGAGGGCCGGGCGGCCCTGTCGCAGCTGGACAATACGCAGAGCGTCCCCGGACTGGGGTATCGCTTCGACCTCAGGGTGCGATGGTGAGGGCGCGATGGTGAAGGATAGGATGGACGAGATGGCAGCGGCGGTGGAAGCATGACGTTCAAGACGTGGAATTTCGATGTGGGGCTCGGCGCCGCCCGTTCGGTCGTCCGGGGCGAGGTCGCCGGGTCGGTTCGGCTTGTGGCCTTCGTCCTTCTGGCGCTGGCCGTGTGGGTGGCCGTCTCGTGGACGGCGGATTGGACGGCCGCGTCGGCCTCGAGCCTCGCCGTCCAGGAGGGGCGCTACCGGACCCTCGTGGCCCTGGCCGAGGAGTATCGGGCCCTGGCGCCCGCCGCGGGGTCGGGGACGGAGGCCGTCGACGTGCCGACCGTCTTCACCCAGGTCTCCGAGCGCATGTCGCTGGGCAGCCGGGTGAACCGGATCGCGCCCGACGGCAGGAACCAGTCGATCGAGGTGAACCGGCTCTATGCGGAGGAGCTGACGGAGCTGGTGCGGGAGCTGTCCGCGCGCGGCGTCCATTTCCTCTCCTCGGAGATCCGGGCGCTTCCGGCCGGCCAGGAGCGCCTGTTCACGGTCTCCGCGATCATCGGCCCCCTGGGCGCCGAGGGGCCGTCCGCGCGGCGGGAGCCCGACCGATGAGGCTCCTGAAGCGGGCGCTCAGGGCGCTGATCCTTTTGGCGGGCTTTCTGGCGGCCCTGTGGGCCTTCATGCCGTGGCGCGAGGTCGGCTCGTTCGCCATGGCCTTGGCGGCGTCCCGCATGGAGCGCCAGGGGATGACCCTGACCTACTCGGGCGTCGAGGATGTGCGGGGAGGCTTCTCCGTCCGGGACGTCACCCTCAGCGGATTCACGCGCTTTTCCTGCGCCTCCATGACCCTGCGGCCCGATCTCCTGGCCTCCCTGGCGCTCCTGGCCCCCGTCTGCGAGGTCGCCTTCTCGAGGGGAAGCCTGACGATGGGACAGCCGATGGCCTTCGGGGACGGGAGGTTCCTCCTCACGGCGTCCCCGACGGAGGTGTCCTTCGAGGAGCTCCGGACGGACGGGGACTTTCGGATTCGCGGCTTTCTGACGCTCGACCTGGGGAGGATGAAGATCGGCCGGGCCGAGGCGGAGCTTCTCGTACCCGAGGCCTTCGAGGAGAACATGGAGACGCTTCGCAACTTTCTGCCCCTGGAGAAGGAGGGGGACGGCCGGTGGTTCCTGCGCCGCTCCCGGCCCGAGGGAGGGTCGGCCTCGTGAGCGCGAATCTGTTGAACGGACTCAGGGGCGGTCTTGGCGGCGCGTGGGCGCGCCTGCGCCGGAGCGGACGCCGCGGTGCTCCTGCGGCTACCGGGCGGACGGGGCCGGAGGGAGGGAGGCTCTATGCCCTGTGGCTGTGGGTCCTGCCCCTGCTTCTGGGCCTGGCCCTGGGCTGGCTGGCGTCGGTTTGCATCGGTATCGGCCTGGCCCGCTCCGGCGGGGTGAAGGGGCCCGCTCCGGACGCCGCGTCCGAGGGCTCCGACGAGACGGCGAGGCAGATGAAGCGGATGGACGGCTTCCTTGCGGCGAACCCGTTCCGCATCTCGCCGATGGTCACGGCGCCCGAGCCGGCCGCGAGGAGCGCCGACGTCGTGGTCACGGGGTCGCTGGCGACCGCCGTGCTGCGCGGCACGCTTCCCCGTGCCGGGGCGTGGCTGGAGGACAAGGGAAAGCTGAGGCTGGTGCTCGTCGACACGAGCTTCGACGTCTACACCCTCAAGTGGGTGACCTACCGCGAGGCGGTCTTCGTCAAGGGGGAGGAGCGCGTCGTCAAGCAGCTCCTCTACGGAGAGCCGGGGCTTTCCTCCGCGGCGGCCGCGCCCGCCTCGGACGCCGCTCCGGTCAACGTCCCGGTGGGCAGCGTCGTGGCGGCCAAGCCCGGGGAGCAGGAGGGGCAGGTGCCCAGCGGGCTCGTCAACGATCTGGTGCAGAACCCGTTCGACGAGCTCAAGAAGATCCGCCTGAGGCCGATGGACGGGGAGGCGGGGCTCGAGATCCAGTGGATTCAGGAGGACAGTATCCTGAGCCAGCTGGGCGTGCGGAAGGGCGACGTGATTAAGTCCGTCAACGGCATCCCCTTCACCAACATGGGGGACATCGCGAACTCCATCAACTCCCTGATGAACAGCGAGCGCTTCGACGTCGAGGTGACGCGGGACGGGAAGCCGACCGCGCTGCGGTACGTCGTGCACTGAGGCGGGGCGCATCCCTTGGCTTCGCGCCGCGCTTTCACGCTGATGGAGGTGCTGGTCGCCGTGGCGATTGCGGGGCTCGTGATCGCGGCAGGATTTCGGCTGATCGGGCTGTCGCTGCGCTCCCTGGCGGAGGTCCGTCTGGAGCGGGAGCTCGTCGTGGCGGCCCGGAGGATCTGGCTCGAGTTCCGCACGAAGGAGGACATGCCGGACAAGGGCGAGAAGGACGGGGTCTCCTGGGAGACGGAGCTCGATTCCGTGCCCGTCGTGGGCGACATGGAACTGCCCTTCAGGAGGCTCCGGGTGACCCTGCGGGGGCGCTCGATGGTCCTGTACCTGCCGCAGCAGGGACGATGAAGATGCAGTATGGAGGATGCAGCCTGCCGTTTTTGTGGAAGGGCCGACACGAGGACCGGCGAGCGCGGGGACGGAGGCTTCGGATTCCGGCAAGGGGGAACGATTCTTTTGAAAGAGCTTCACGGTAAAATTCACGGTAAATTTCTGTTGGCGCTGCTGACGGTGTCCCTGCTGACGGGCTTCCGTCCCGCCCTGGCCCTGGCGGCCCAGGAGGACGGCGCCCCGGGTGCGGCGCAGCTCTCGGACGCGGAGGAGAAGGACCTGGTCGCCGCGGCCCAGGCCATGCGCAAGGCCGGGCTGGTGCAGTTCAACTTCAAGGACATGGAGCTGGTGAAGTTCGTCCGGTTCATGTCGGAGCTCCTCCAGGAGAGCATCATCGTGCCCCCGGGCACCTCGGCCAAGATCACCATCATCTCGCCCCGTCCCTCCTCATTGAGCGAGGCGCGGCAGATCATGCTGTCCATCCTTCAGGTATACGGCTTCTCGCTGCAGAAGATGGGCGACGGCTACTCCGTCATGCGGCAGGGCGGGGTCAGCCCCTCGACCGGCGTGGGGCGCGGCAAGGGCGGGCCCGAGTACGGAGAGGAGACGGTGACCTACGTCGTCCCGCTGGACTACGTGACCGTGGATTCGGTCGTCCAGGCGCTCCAGCAGGCCTTCGCCCAGACCGTCGTGGTCCTGCCCGTGGGCAACGGGCGCGACGTGATGCTGCAGGGCCGGGCGACGGACGTCAAGAAGGGCGTGGACCTCCTGCGCAAGCTGGACACCCCCTCCAGCGCGCGGTTGAGCCGGACCTTCTCCCTGAAGTTCGGGGACGCGGCGACGGTGGCCGCGCAGCTCAACGCCATCGCCCAGACGGGCGGCCCGCTCCAGGGGCTCTCCGCGGTGGCGGACCCCATGAGCCGGAAGGTCGTCGTCGTCGGGGACCGAGGGGCCATCTCCCAGGCCGCGACGATCGTCAAGGAGCTGGACGTGGACTCCAAGGCGGGCGACTTCCACGTCTACAAGCTGCAGAACATCGATGCGGAGGCGGCGGCCGAACAGCTGGGCAAGGTCCTGGCCGCCTCGGCGATGCTCCAGCCGAACCAGGAGGGCAAGTACCCCCCGACGGTCGTGCCCGACCTGACGACCAACAGCCTGATCTTCGCGGCGACCCAGAGGCAGTACGACGCCCTGAAGAAGGTGCTGGCGGAGATCGACGTCCAGGCCAAGCAGGTGCTGATCCGCGGGTTCATCGCGGAGGTCAACGTGACGAACCTGAACCGCGCGGGGATCGACTGGTCCATCGTCGGCGGCCAGATCTGGGACAACGTCATGCTGGGCGGCATGGGCCAGCTGGGCGAGGGCTCCATCCCCTCCCAGTTCATGGGCTGGTTCTCGGAGCTCTCCAAGAAGCAGGAGCTGATCGAGCGCAACGGGTCCACCTACTCCGTCACGAACTACAAGCCGCTGGCGCTGGTCTACGCCACGATTGATATGCTGAAGAAGTACGACGCGGTGAACGTCCTCTCCGTGCCGCGCCTGATGTGCACGGACAACCGGGAGAGCGCGTTCCAGGTGGGGCAGGTCATCCCGGTGCTGAAGGGCTCCACGTCGGACCTCTCGAACCCCGGCGCGCTCCAGCAGAACTTCGACTACAAGGACACGGGCCTGACCCTGACGGTGACGCCCCACATCCGCAGCGGCAACGTCGTGGCGCTCGACATCAAGCAGACGACGGAGGACGTCCTGACTGCCACGGGCTCGGTGACCCCCGTGACGGCGAAGCGCGAGGTCAAGACCTCGGTGATCGTGGGCGACGGGGAGACCATCATCCTGGGCGGCATCGTCAAGGAGACGGAGAAGTCCCTGCGGCGCCGCGTCCCCGGGCTCTCCTACATCCCGCTGATCGGCAGCCTGTTCCAGAAGGTCTCGAAGGAGAAGGAGAAGATCGACTTCATCATCTTCCTGACGCCGCAGATCATCTCGGACGCCCACCAGATGCGGCAGGCGACCCTTCAGGCCTCGGGCGTCCCCTCGTCGGCGGACCTGACGCTCTCCGAGCCCGTCAGCACCGATCGGGACATCGAACTGAGCCCCGTGGAGACGGAGGTCGACCGCCGGTTCCGCGACCTCTACCGGGACAGCCTCAAGAGGCGCTGAGATGTCCGTACCGGAGACCTTGAAGGAGCCGGAGGCGCTGAGGGAGGAGGTCCGGCCCCTTCCTCCCGCCGAGGCGGCCCCGGCCGCCGACGGAACCCTTCCCCCGCTGCCGGAGGCCTCCGCGGTTTCGGAGCTCCTGCCGGAGGGCATGGGGCTCGACGTGCTGCGCTCCGGGCGTATCGTCCCGCTTCGGGTCGAGGACGGGGTGCTGATCGTCGGCGCTTCGGAGCTCGCGGCGTGGCCGCGCGCCCAGATGCTCGGGGTGGCGCTGGGGTTCCCGGTGGATCTGGAGCTGCGGACCGAGAAGGAGGTCTCGGACCTGCTCCACACGCTCTACGACCTGCGCAGCGTTGCGGCGGACGAGGCCGCGAAGAAGATGGAGGGGATCGACGACATCGACGACCTGAGCCGCGAGGACGTGCTGAGCGACTCGGTGGACGTGCCGGTCATCCGCCTGGTGAACGGCCTCTTCGTCGACGCGCTCAGGCAGCGCGCCACGGATATCCACGTGGAGCCCTACGAGGACGAGGTCCTGGTCCGATTCCGGGTCGACGGGGTCCTCCAGGACCGGCTTCGCCTGCCGCGGACGCATCAGGCGCCCCTGACGAGCCGCATCAAGGTCATGGCCAAGATGGACATCGCGGAGCACATGGCGCCCCAGGACGGCCGCATCGGCATCACCCTGGGCGACCGCGCCGTGGACATCCGCGTGGGGCTCGTTCCCACCCAGCACGGCGAGCGCATGGCCATGAGACTTCTGGACAAGGGGCACGGCCTGCTGACCCTCGAGGACCTGGGGATGGAGGAGAACGAGCGCGCCGTCCTGGAGGGCCTGATCCGGCGGCCCCACGGGATGATCCTCTTCACGGGCCCCACGGGCTCGGGAAAATCGACGAGCCTCTACGCCATCCTTCAGGCGCTGGCGCGGCCGGAGGTCAACATCATCACGGTGGAGGACCCGGTGGAGTACGCGCTGCCCGGTGTGGCTCAGATCCAGGTGAACGAGAAGGCGGGCGTGACCTTCGCCTCGGCGCTGCGCTCCATCCTGCGTCAGGACCCGGACATCGTCATGATCGGGGAGATGCGCGATTTCGAGACGGCGCACATCGGCGTGCAGGCGTCCCTGACCGGGCACCTGGTGCTCTCGACGCTCCACACGAACGACTCCATCGGGGCGATCGTCCGTCTGGTGGACATGGGCATAGAGCCCTACCTCGCCGCGAGCTGCATGATCGGGACGGTGGCCCAGCGCCTGGCGCGCCGCCTGTGCCCGCACTGCCGGCACGAGGTGGAGCCGCCCGCGCTGATGGCCAGGCAGGGCCTGGAACGGGCCTGGGCGCCCACGGGGTGCCCGGAGTGTCACGGCACGGGCTATCGGGGCCGGATCGGCCTCTATGAACAGTTCGTCGTGGACGAGGCGGTGCAGGAGGCCTTCGTGAACGGAGCCTCGGCCTCGAAGCTGCGGGAGGTGGCGCGCGGGAACGGGTTCCGCACCCTGTGGGAGATCGGCCTGTCGGCCGTCGCCCAGGGCAAGACCTCTCCCGATGAGCTGGTCCGCGTGGCCGGCGAGGATTAGCCCGGAGGGCCGACGGGGGAGACATGCCTTATTTCAGCTATTCGGGATACGACGCGAAGGGGAAGCAGACGAAGGGCACGATCGAGGCGTCGTCCTCGGTCCAGGCGGTGGAGCGCCTGACGGAGCGCGGCGTCGTGGTGGTGGACGTAGCCGTGGCCGAGGAGCGCAAGCGGGCCCAGGCGGTCCGGCCGCTCTCGCTCGAGGCGCACATCTTCTTCTGCCGCAGCCTGGCGTCCTATCTGAAGTCGGGACTGCCCCTGGCGGACTCCCTGAAGATCATGGCGCGCCAGACCCGCGACAAGCACATGAGCGCCGCGTTCGCGTCGCTGCTCTCGGCCGTGGAGGGCGGCAAGAAGTTTCACGCGGCCCTCTCGGAGAGCGGCGCGTTTCGGGAGAGCCTGTGGCGCGTCGTGGAGTCGGGCGAGCAGAGCGGCTCGCTGATCTCGGTCTTGGAGCAGGCGGCCGGCCAGTTCAAGCTGGAGGACGGGCTGAGGCGCAAGATACGGAGCGCCATGACCTATCCCCTCGTCATGGCGGTGGTCGGGGTCGGGGTCGTCGGCTTCATGCTGACCTACGTCGTCCCGAAGATCGCCGCCCTGTTCCAGGACATGCACCAGACGCTGCCGCTGCCGACCCGCATCCTGATAGCCATGTCGTCCTTTCTGACCTCCTACGGGCTCTGGCTGGCTTTGGCGCTGCTGGTGCTCTGGCTCTGGATGAAGCGCAGCGGAAGGAAGCCGAGCCTGCCCTTCATGCGGGGCGTCCGCGAACGGCTGACCCTGGCCCTGGTGACGTCGCATCTGTCCACGCTGCTGCGTTCGGGGATTCCGCTGGTCCAGGCGCTTCGGATGACGTCCTCGATGGACGCGCACTCGCAGCGCTGGCTGGACGCGGCGGAGCTGGTCAAGGCGGGGCACCGCTTCGACCGCGCGCTGGAAAAGCAGGGGTTCCCGGAGGAGGTCGTCGTCGTCATCCGGGTGGGAGAGATGGGGGGCGAGCTCGCGGAGGCGCTCTCCAACGTGTCGGAGCAGTGCCGGGAGATCGCCCAGGCCAGGATGGAGCGGATATCGACGCTGATGGAGCCGGCGATGGTGCTGATCCTGGGATTCTCGGTGGGGTTCATCGTGCTGGCGATATTGACGCCGGTGTTCGACCTGGCGGGAATCGTGAAATAATTCCAATTCTACATCAGTCGTATACTTCGTTTAAGCAGGCGACCAGCTTCCTGCGGCTGCAAGCCGCAGATGCTGTGTCGATCGCTTACGTCGAAGCGAAGCCTGGTGGCTTCGTCTTCGACGTTGCAGGCAGCCGCCTGGTGAAGAACCTAAGCGACCCGCTCAACTCGTTACGCTTGTTGGCGGTCTGCTTATTCGCTGCGGTTCGCAAAAGCCGCCTGATGAAGAAACTAAGCGATTCGCACGGCGCATACTGCGCCGGCTCTCTGCTTATCGTCTACGAATGATTTGGAAATGGAATAATAAAACGGAAAACGGCTGCCGGGGGCGCCGCCCTCGGCACCCCGATTGTTAAATAAAGAAAAAATTTGGAGGCTTAATGATGAAACGAATGCGTATGGCCCGCCGGGCGGGCTTCACCCTGATCGAGATCATGGTGGTGGTGGTGATCCTGGGCCTGCTGGCGGCGCTGGTGGTGCCCCGGATCGGTTCGCAGGTGGACGAGGCGAAGCGCACGACGGCGCGGACGCAGATCAAGGGCCTCGAGGATGCGGCGGAGCTGTACCGGCTGCACAACGGCTTCTACCCCAGCACCCAGCAGGGGCTCGACGCACTGGTGAAGGCGCCGACCACCTCGCCGGTTCCCAAGCGCTACCAGGAGGGCGGGTACATCAAAAGCGTCCCCGACGATCCCTGGGGCAATCCCTACATCTACCGCAACAAGAACGGCCGGATCCAGATCGTCAGCACGGGCCCGGACGGCGAGGAGGGCGGGGAGGGGAATAACGCCGACATCACCAACGACGACTGATTCCAATTCTAAATCACTCGTATACTTCGTTGTTTTTGCTCGCCTTGCTCGACGTACCTGACTACGTACGCCTGGTGAAGAACCTAAGCGACCCGCTCAACTCGCTACGCTCGTTGGCGGTCTGCTTATTCGCTGCGGCTCTCAAAAGCCGCCTTGTCTACGAATGATTTAAAAATGGAATGGCTTGGAGGGGACGAAGGACGCGCGTGGGACGCCTCGATAAAACCCAAAAAAACAAAAACGGCCGATCGGCATTCACGCTCATAGAGATCATGATCGTGCTGGCGATCGTCGGCCTGCTGGCCGGGATGGTCGTCCCGCGCATCTTCCGCTACAGGGAGCCTCCGGCCGTCCGGCTTCAGCGCACGGTCGAGGAGGCCTCGAACCTCGCGCTCTCCGGGGTGTCCATCCGCCTGAAGCTGGAGCCGGTCGAGTCCGGCGGACACGGCAGCGTGCGCCGCGGACGGATCGCCGCCGAGGCGCTGACCAAGGCGGAGGACCCCGCTGTCCCCGGTCGGGAGACGCTCGCCTGGTCGCCCGTCAGGCTGACCTACCCCCCCGAGGGCGAGGACTGGCGCCTCGACCCCGAGATCGTTTATTTCTACACGGACGGCTCCTGCACGCCCGCCCGCATCTCCTGGACGCAGCCGGACGCTCCGGACTCGGACGCCGAGACGTTTCTGCTGACCGTCACCGGCTACCTCTTCGAGCAGGAGCGCCGGAGGTGACCCCGTCTCCCGCTATGCTATACTGAAAAACAGGACAAGGGGGGATATTGAATGGCGACGACAGTCAATTTGAGGAAGGTCGATGGTTCCGTCATGCTTCCAATCCCTCCCGCCATTCTGGAGCAGGCGGGGCTGGAGGTCGATATGTCCGTGGCCCTGCAGGTTCATGAGGACGGCGTCATGCTCCGTTCCGCGAGAAAAAAATACTCTCTTGACGACCTCCTGACAGGTGACTTCCGGCAGGGACCGGAGGAGAGGGCCTGGACGGGACGGGTTTCCGGAGGGCGTGAGCTTTTGTGAAGCATTCTGCAGGGCGCGGGGATATCTTTTGGGTAGACTTGGACCCGTCCCTGGGACACGAACAACAGGGGCGTCGTCCTTGTCTCGTTCTGACGACGGAAAAATTCAACGGCCTGACAGGGGTCCCCGTTGTCCTGCCCATCACGACAAGAGGTCTCTTTGCAAGAAAAAACGGCTTTTCCGCAGAATTAAATGGAGGAAAAATACAGGGTTGCGTGCGCTGCGACCAACCTTCTTCGGTGGACCTCGAAATCAGGAACGCGCAGTACGTCGAGACCGTGTCCGAGGATTTTATGGAGGATGTCTTGGCTCGCGTCAGAGCGCTTTTCGAATGACGCCGCGTAGTCGAGCGGGCGGCGCGCGGGGAATGAAGCCTCAGTTTTTTCCAGGCCTTCCGTCCCGCCCCCGCAGCCTCTCGTAAAGCGCCTCCCGAACATCCCATCCCAGGGCGGAGGCGGCGTACTCCACCACATCGGCCAGAGCCCCGGGCGCGCCCATGCGCCGTCGCCCCGCCGCGCTCATCCTCGCGAACAGCTGCGGGTCCCCGAGGACCCGCAGCGCACCGTCCGCAAGCGCCTCCGGCGTCGCCTTCACCAGAATCTCCGCATCCCCCAACAGCTTCTTCTGAACCCTCTTGCCCTTCTCGTCGATCGAGACCACGGGGATGCCCAGCCCCGCACAGAGCTGATTGGCCGTCCCTCCCAGCCCGAGCAGGAGCGTTGCGCCGTCCGCCGCCGTCGCCACAGGTTCGGAGGTGAGGGCGACGCACAGTGCCCCGCGCCTCAGGGCGGGGACCTCGCCGGGCCCGTCCGTCCCCTCGGGCGCCCAGCCCGGGCAGGAAGCGACCAGGCGGGACGCCGAGAGGGTCGGGGCCAGCACCATCCGAAAAGCGCAGGGCCGCGCCGCGTTCAGGAGGACGGCGGCCTCCAGCAGGAGCCGGACGTCCTCATAGGCTCGAGGGCGGCTCCCCGGCAGCAGCAGGACCGTCGGGACGTCCCCCGGCCCGGGGGGCAGCGGGGCCGGGCAGGGCGTCCTGTCCCCGAGGAGGTCCATGATGGGGCTGCCGGCGCAGAGTGCGTCGGCCCCGGACCCTCTGAGCTGCGCGGCGCTCTCGGGGTCGCGCGTCCAGGCCCGGAGGACGAGGCGCCGGATCAGGGCGCGCTCCAGGCGCCAGTGCCCGCTCAGATGGACGGTCTTGGCGGTGGCGACGAAGAGCGGCCTGGCCCCGCAGCCCCACAGGGTGTGGAGGAGCAGGTAGACGTCCCCCACGCACAGCGGCGTGCGCACGAGGCCCCGCAGAGCGCCCCAGGCCCGGAGCTGGTCCCGGACGTGGCGCAGCAGCCCGGCCCTCATGTCTCCCCACAGGTCGCGGAGCCGGTACTTCACCACGCCGCCCGACGGCGTGACGGACGGTGCGGAGCACACGGGAAAGTCCGCGGCCCGATAGGCGTCCCCGCGCCCCACCAGGGGAAAGGTCAGGACCTCCGAGGCGGGGAAGCGCGTGCGGAGCCGCTCCGCCAGCAGCACGCCGATCGCGTCCTCCCCATATCCGTTCGAGGCCACGACGAGGCGCGGCCTCAGCATGTCGGCCAGAAGGGAGAAGAAGCGGTCCGGCTCGTCCAGGAGCGCGGCCACCCGGGGCACCCGCAGCGGGACCGGCGGACGCCAGTCGGCGGGGAGGTTGTAGAGGTCCTTCTCGGTGCAGGTCAGGAACTCCGCGCCGCACCGGGCCCGTTCGGCGGCAAGCTCCTCCAGGTCGTGGCTCCGGTAGCGGTGATGGTCCTTGAATCGGCGCTCGCCGACGACCCGGAGCCCCTCGTCCCTCAGGGACCGGGCGAAGCTCTCCGGGTTCCCGATCGCGGAGAAGGCCAGGACGGGAGTGGCGGGCGCCGGGGACTCGCAGGGGTGCAGCGCCCCGTCCCATTCCGCCCAGCCGTCGATCCGGAGCCTGGAGGTGAGGATGCGCTCGGCGGGGACATGGCGCTCCACCGACGCTCGAAGGTCGGCCAGGGCCCCCGGGTCGGCCTGGTCGACCTTGGTCAGGACGACGAGGTGCGCTCTCCCGAGGGCGGATATGGGCTCCCGCAGAATCCCCGAGGGGATCAGGGTCCCGTTCCCGAAGGGGCAGGTCGCGTCGATCAGGACCACGTCGGCGTCCCGGCCCAATCGGCGGTGCTGGAAGGCGTCGTCGGCGATCGTGAGCCCGACGCCGCGCCGTCGCAGCTCGCGGACCCCGTCGATGCGGATCGGCGTGATGGCGACGGGGACGTCGGGCAGCCGCTCGGAGAGGAGCAGGGGCTCGTCGCCCGCCGCGCTCCGGTTCCCGTTCCCTCCCTCGACGACCAGGACCGTCCCGGACGGGGCCCGTCCCCCGCCGTACCCGCGGCTGACGATGCCGACCCGCACTCCGCGGTCCCGCATGGCACGGGCCAGCATATCGACGAACGGGGTCTTGTTCGTGCCCCCGTAGGTGAGGTTCCCCACGCTGATGATCGGCAGGGGCGGCTCCTCCGTCCGCTTCAGCCCATGCCGGTACAGAAGGTCCCAGAGCCCGACGACGATGCGGTTCAGCCAGGACGCAGGCGTCAGGAGTGCCCAGAGCGGCGAGAACCGCTCCCCCCGGACGTGGCGCATGTAGCCGCGGACGATCGCCCTGCCCAGACGGGTCATGGCAGGGCTTCCTTGCCGGTCTCGTCGAACTGCAGGCGGTGGAGCCGGGAGTAGAGCCCGTCCTCCCGGATCAGGCTCTCGTGCGTGCCCTCCTGGACGATGCGGCCGCCCTCCAGCACCAGGATGCGGTCGGCCGTTCTCACGGTCGAGAGCCGGTGCGCGATGACGAAGGAGGTCCGCCCCGCCATGGCACGGTTCATCGCCTCCTGAACCTGGTGCTCCACGGCCAGGTCCAGCGAGGAGGTGGCCTCGTCCAGGATCAGGATGCGCGGATCGCGGACGACGGCGCGCGCGATGGCGATGCGCTGCCGCTGGCCCCCCGAGAGGGTGACGCCCCGCTCGCCGACCTCCGTGGCGTAGCCCTCGGGCAGCCCTTCGATGAACGCGTCGATATCGGCGATGTGCGCCGCCCTGCGGATCGCCGACATGAGCTCGGGGTCGTCGAGAGGGCTGGACTGGGGATCGGAGGGGCGGCCGGGATTGCGGGCCGGCAGTCCGTAGGCGATGTTGAAGGCGATGGAGCCCTTCATCAGCACCGACTCCTGCGGGACGATGCCGATCTGGCGCCGCAGCCGCGGCAGAAGCAGGGTGTCCGCCTCGTATCCGTCGATCAGCACGCGGCCCGACGTGGGGTCGTAGAAGCGGGGGATGAGGTCGACCAGGGTGGACTTGCCCGACCCGGTCGGACCGACGATGGCGACCCGCTCGCCCGGACGGACGGAGAGGCTGATGCCCTTCAGGATCTCCTGCCCCTCGGTGTAGGAGAAGCGGACGTCCTCGAAGACCACCTCGCCGCGGAGCCGCCCGGGGTCGGTCCGCGCGCGGTCCGTCGATTCCGTGGGGGTGTTCAGCATCGCGAAGATGCGCTCCGTCGCGGCAAGCCCGGTCTGGAGGGACCCCATGCGGCTCATCACGGTGCGGATGGGCTGGACCATGAAGGCGATGTAGCCGATGAAGGCGATCAGCTCGCCGGGCGACAGCGACCCGCCGATCACGCTCCGGCCCCCGAACCAGAAGACGATGGCGAGCGCGCAGATCAGGAACACCTCGATCACGCCGGAGAGTGACGCCTGGATGCGCACGGCGCGGAGCAGCGCCTCGAAGTTCTCGACGTTGCCGCGCCGGAACCGTTCGAGCTCCTGCTCCTCGGTCGCGAAGGCGCGCACGACGCGGATGGCCGAGAACGCCTCGGCGGCGATGGCGGTCAGGTCCGCCAGCCGCTCCTGCACGCGGTGCCCGGCCCTGCGAAGCCGGCGGCCCGCAAAGACCAGAAGCCACGCGACCACGGGCAGCACGACGATGATCAGCAGGGTGAGCCGCCAGTTGATGAAGAGGATGAAGAGGAACATCCCGACGAAGGTGACGGCGTTGAAGACCAGCTCGACGAAGGTGTTGGTGACGAGGTTCTGGAGCGTCGCCACGTCGCCGGTGATGCGGCTCATCAGCTCGCCGACCCGGGAGGCGTGCAGCGTGCGCAGCGACATGCGCTGCATGTGGTCGTAGAGCACGATCCGGATATCCATCACGACGCGCTGCCCGACGTCGTTCATCAGGTACTCCCGCCCGTAGAGCGTCATGGCCTTGAGGACGAAGATCAGGATGACGGAGACGCAGATCAGGTTCAGGGCAAACAGGTTCTTGGAGATCAGGACGTCGTCGACCACGCTCTTGAAGAGCCAGGGGGGAAGAATGTTGAGCCCCGAGGAAGCGAGCATGAAAAACACCGCTCCCGCGAGGCGGTAGCGGTAGGGTGCGGCGTAGGCGGCCAGCCGACGTGCGGCGCCGGGGTTCTGTGCCGGCATGGATTACCTCCTTGAAAAATATGCAGGACCTGGGGGCTCCGCCCCCAAGCCACCGGCCGGGGGATGGAGCTACACCGCCCGGCGCTTCTCCGCGTCGATGACGACGACCTCCGCGGTCACGGCGCGCCGCTCCGTGTCGTAGGGCCTCGTATAGCCCTTCTCCTCCATCTGCTTTTGCCCTTCGAGCCTCAGACGGTCGATCTCCGATTCGCTTAGCGCCAGCTTGAACTCCAGCACGACGACGCGGTGGGGAAAGAGAACCAGGACGTCGCTTCGTCCCCGGTTCGTCGGAACCTCCCCGTGGGCCGTAATCCCCGCCCCGCGGAGGAGCATCAAAAACAGGGAGCGGTACAGGGATTCGTCCCGCTTGATGAAATCCTGATAGGGGATCGAGGCCAGGGCCGTATTGTAGAGCCGGACGGCCTCGGCGACATCCCCGCCGCTCAACGCCCGCCAGAGGTCCGAGCCGATGGAGCTGTAGCTCTCCACGTGGTAGACGTGTTCCAGGTACATGCGGGAGATGGAGTCCAGCACCTCGCGGTTGGGGTAGTCGAGCGTGATGGAGTCCTCCACCCACTTCTCGATGGTCAGGTATCCCGCCTGATAGAGAAAGCTCTCCGGCCGTGCCCGCTCGATCTCCTGGCTTTCCGCGAAGCCGGCCGATACGGTCAGGTGCCGGTACGCCTCCGGGTTCCTTATATCGTGCCTCTTCATATACTCCACGATGAAGGCGGGCGACCCGGAGCTGTACCAGTAGTTCGAGAAGCGGCGGTCGGACAGAAAGCTCAGGATGGAAAAGGGATTGTAGAGCCGCGTCGTGCCGTCGAAGCAGAAGCCGTCGTAGTAGTCCTTCATCCGCTTCAGCAGACCTTCCCGCGTCGTCTCCATCTTCAGGGCCGCGGCATCGATCCAGTCGGAGAAGTCGCCCTCGAGCTCCGCCTGCGTGTACCCGACGATATCGCCGAAGGACTCGCTCGCCGAGATGTCCCGCAGGTTGTTCATGGCGGAGAAGACGCCGGTCTTCGACCAGGCGGCCAGCTCACGGGCGCCGCTAAGGCGACCGGCGCTGTGCCGATCGGCTGCGTCTGTCCGAAGTGTGGGACACTTCGGACAGACGGAGATCCCCACTATCATCAAAAAACGGATATATTCTTCGCAGCCCTTCAGGACGGTGTAGAGGGTGCGGAGGGAGTCGCGCATGGCCTCCGCACCCTCCATATCTCCAATCTTGTCGAGGATGGGCTTGTCGTACTCGTCGATCAGCACGACGACGGGACCGCCGGCCTTGTGGAGCCCGATGATGACGTCCTGAAGCGCACCGCCGGGAAGCGTGCTCCTGACCTGCACGCCGGCGTACTCCCCCCTCCGGGCCAGATCCGCCATCAGGGAGGCCTCAAATTTCGGGACGTCCCGCACGTCCATCATGCTCATGTCGAGCCGCAGCACCGGGCAGGGGTGTTTTGCCTGCTCCGTCACCCACGCCTCGGCGGCCAGCCCCGCGAAGAGCTCCGCGCGGCCGCCGAACATAGCGTCGAGCGTCGAAAGCGTCAGCGACTTCCCGAAACGCCGAGGCCGGGACAGGAAGTACCACGCCCCGGCCTCGACAAGCTCCGTCAGTCGCGCCGTCTTGTCCACGTAGACGCAGTCCATCCGCCGCAGCTTCTCGAAATGGTACGTCCCGATAGGCAACGTCCGAAGCCTTCCTCTCATCGTCCCTCACCTCGCTTCATACTTCATCCGCCGGGACCAGCCGGCTCACCGGGGAACGCGGCGTTCCTGCGCTTCCAGGGCGTCGCACAGCCGCGCGGCGGCCCCGCCCTCTCCCGAGAGCTCCAGGAGCGCCGCACGCGTCTCTGCGAGCCCCTCCGGGTCCCGCAGTGCGGAGGCGATCCGCAGGGCGAGCGTCTGCGGGGTGACGTCCCCGTACAGCTCGTCCACGATGGAGCGGTTCGCGATGCGGTTCGGCAGGGAGATGAACCCGTTGTGGCGCGCCAGGACGCGCCCGACCGCCGCACGGCGTATCCTTATGCCCACGAACGGCAGGGATGTGGCGAACCCGCGCAGCCCGGCGACGGGGATGTGCTCAAGAAAGGCGTGCGGCGCAGCCGTCAGACCGGGCAGTCCGCAGTGCATCATCTCCAGCGTGTTTGTCCCCGGCTGAGTCAGGGCGTAGTCCGCGCCCCGCATCGCGACTCCCGCCCCGGCCCGGACGGGCTCGAGCCCCGCATCGCGCCAGGCCTCGAGCTCGGAGTCCAGCATGAACGGCGAGAAGAGCGTCCGGACCCTCAACCTCGGAAACTCGGACCGGAGCGCGGCGACGACGGCGGTCAGCCAGTCCCGGGCCGCCCGACGGATGGCAGGCCGGCTCCCCGGGAGCAGCAGGAGCCGGGGCGAGTCGGGCTCGTCCGGCCAGTCCCAGGACGCAGCGGAGGGGCTGTGCGCGTCCATCTCCAGGGCGTCCCGGACGAGGTCCCCGATGGAGCGCGCCCCGGGCTTGCCGGAGATGCCCGAGGCCATCGCCGGGCAGGCAGTGAAGACCGCCTGCGCCCGGCCCAGACCTTTTTTGGCGCCGTAGGTGTAGACGAACAGGGGCGCCTTGGCGGCATGCGCGAGGTGGGTCCCGAACATCAGGTCCCCCCCCAGCTGCAGGACGCAGTCCGTCCGTTCGGCCCCGAGCTCCCGCCAGGTCCGCGCAACGCCGCTCGGGCCCTCGAGCTTGTCGACCCCCAACAGCGAGGCGGCCTCGCGCTCCCGGCCCGACGCGAAGGGGCAGGGCAGGAGCCACAGGGAGACGGAGTGCCCCCGCAGGCGCAGCTCCGTCGCCATGGGCCGTGCCCAGTCCCACAGCTCCCCGGGGCCGTTCGTCAGTATGGAGACCCTCACGTTCGCATCACCGCTTCCCCTCGCGCTCCTCCTCGTCCCGCTCCCTGCCGGGCGTCGGGACAATGCCGATTTACGGTAAAATAGCCTCCGCCCAAAACCCGGCGGCATCCCCGGCGCCCATGGCGGCCCGGGCCTCCTCCATGCGGCGGTCGGCCTCGGAGCGGACGGCGGGGTCGTCGGTATAGCGGTACAGCTCCTGGACGATCCGTTCGGGCCGCGCGTTGCCCCGGAGCAGCTCCGGGTAGAGCGGCGTGCCGGGCGGACCGGCCAGATAGTTCGGGATCGAGATGTAGGGGATCCGTACCAGCGCGCGCGCTATGGCCCAGGAAACGGCGTTGCCGTTGTAGATCACCACCATGTAGCGACGCAGCAGCATCGCCTCCACCGCGACCGTCCCGCTGACCCCCGCGACGGCCTCCGCGGCCTCCATCAGCTCCCGGCCCTCCCCATCCCACGTCTCGAACCCCTCGAGGCGTTCCCGGAGCTCCGCGGCGAGGGCGGGCGAGAGGCCCGGCGCGATGGAGAAGATCGGAAGCCGTCCATCGTCCCTCAGGATCCGGGCCGCGCCCATCAGCCGTTCCAGGTGGTAGCGGATGTCGTACCGCCGGCTCCCCGGCATGAGCGCGATGACGCGTGCGTCCCCGGTGCGGCGCCGAAGCGCCTCGGGCGCGCGGCAGCCCTTCAGCCCCTCGACCAGCGGGTGGACCGCCCAGCGGGAGTTCACGCCCCGCTCGGCCAGGTAGCGGTGCTCGAAGGAGAAGAGCGGCAGGCACAGGTCGAAGTCCCGGCGCAGGGCCCGGACGCGCCCGCTGCGCCAGGCCCAGACGGTCGGGGTCGCCAGACAGACGGTTTTTCCCCCGTAGCCCGCGCGCCGCAGCCTCGATACCAGGCCCAGGTGAAAGTCCGGGCTGTCGACCACCACGACGGCCTCCGGGCTCCGCTCCAGGATGGCCCGGACCATCGTGCGCCGCAGCCGGAGGAGGCGCGGGATCGCGGGCAGCACCTCCGTGATGCCCATCAGCTTGAGCTCCTCGTAGCTCCAGCGGGGAAGGTCCGGCGCGAACTCCCCGCAGGCCTCCTCCGTCCGCGGCCCCATCATGCCCCATATCCGGCCCCTCAGGGCCGGCCTTCGCCTCAGCAGCGCCCGGACGAGCTCGGCTGCGTAGAGATCCCCGCTGACCTCTCCGCAGCTCACGAAGAGGGACACGACCGTATCCCCCAGACGGCGATCCCGCAGGCGTCGGCGCTTTCGAACGTCCGCTCCGGCTCCAGGACCAGGGTCCGCCCCGCCTCGACGGCCAGGCAGGTCAGCCCCGCGCACCTCATGGACTCGATGGTCCCGGGCCCGACGGTCGGCAGGTCGTAGCGCAGGTCCTGGTCGGACCGCATCATCTTGACGACGACGCCCCGGCCCGATAGCGCGCCGCAGCGCCCGATCATCGCGTCCGTCCCCTCCATCGCCTCGACGGCCACGACGGCTCGGTCCGCCACCACGATCGCCTGGCCGAAGGAACAGGGCAGCGTGACGCTCAGGACCTCCGCCCCGTATCGGACATCCTGCAGCTCGGCCTCGGTCGGGGCGCGGGAGCCCAGCCGCCCCTCCGGGGCCAGGAACTCCGGCAGGATCTGCCAGTAGGGGAGGACGGCGATGCCCTCCCGCTCGAACGCCTCGACGATCGACCCCAGAAGCGCATGGTCGTCCCGCGGCGTGGCGGAGAGCACCGAGCGGGTGAGGGGGTCGAAGAGGGCGGGCAGGAGGTAGATCGTCCTCTTGGCGATGTGCCCGGCCATGATGAGGCGCTCCGCGCCGCGGCGCCGCGCCTCGCGGACGACGCGCCCCAGACTCGGGAACCGGAGATGGACCACGGCCTCGGACCATGGGGCGAGCGCCCCGTCGTCGCCCCTCAGGGTGACGACGACGGGAGGGGTCCCCCGCTCGTGGAGGCGCCTCGCGATCTCCACGGGCAGCGCGCCCTCCCCGGCGATCAGGACGATCCGGCCCTCCGGTGCGCTCATCGGTCCACCCGGCGCGCGAAGAAGACCGCCACGATCATGAACACCAGGTTGGGGGCCCACGCGGCCAGCGAGGGCCAGATCGCCCCGGCCTCGCCGAGGGCGCGGCACATCGACATCACGACGTAGTAGGCGAAGACGATGACGACGCTGATGCCGAATCCCATCCCCGAGCCGGACCGGCCCTGACGCGACGCGCCGAACCCCGCGCCCAGGACCGCCATGATGACGCAGGCCCAGGGAACGGCCAGCTTCAGGTGAAACATCACCCAGAGCTTCGAGAGGTCCGACCCGATCATGCTGGCCTGGCGGATGTAGGCCCACAGCTCGTGGGCGCTCATGTCCACCGGGCGCCTCGTGCTGCGCTGGATCTGCTCGGGCGAGAGGTTCAGCGCGAGCCGCTGCCGCTCGAAGCGGAAGAGCAGGTTGATGTCGCCCCGGCTGTTGACGTCGTAGACGCGGCCGTCCTCGATCCACCACTGCCCGTCCTTCCAGACCCCCTGCTGCGCCACGGAGGTGCGCACCAGGCGTCCGCCCTCGAACTCGTGCACCATCACGTCCTTCAGGATTCCCTTCCTCGTGTCCATCTGGTTGACGTAGAGGACCCGCCGGAGCTCCCCGCCGCTCTCGTCGCGCAGGAAGACCTTCTCCTGAAGCGCGGAGGCCTGGTTCTTCATCACCTCGTACTTGAGCAGCCGGTCCGCGGCGATGGAGGTGAAGGGCACCACGGTCTCGTTGAAGGCCAGGGTCCCCAACGAGACGAGGAGCGACGCGACGACGATGGGCCGGAGCACGCGCGAGAACGGGATACCCAGGGACTTCAGGGCGATCAGCTCGCTGCCCGCGGCCAGGCCGGTCATCCCCAGGAGGGCGCTCAGCAGCGAGGACATGGGGAAGGTCATGGCGACGACCTCCGGCAGGCGGTAGAGGAAGAGGCGCGTCACGACCCCCAGGGAGACGCCCTGTTCGATGATCAGTCTCGCCGCCTGGAAGAGCAGGTCGCCCGCCACGAAGATCAGGGTGAAGATCAGCACCCCGAAGACGAAGGGACCGGCGACCGCCTTCAGGACGAGGCGGTCCAGGATGTGCAGGCCCAGCGGGGAGAGGCCCCCGGAAATTCTCACGGGAACCTCCGAATCAGGAGCCAAGCGTGTACTTGGCCTGCATGTTCTCGTCAACCCGCTTCACGAGGTCCTCCGCGTTCGGGACGCCGGGGCCGCCCTTGACGAAGTCCGTCACGCGGAGGATCACCGCGGTGGAGAGCGCGGAGTGGGACGTGCAGAGCGTGCGCATAAGCGTTTCGAGCTTGGCGACGACGGCCTCTGCGGCGTCGTTGTCGGTGTCGATCAGGATCAGGAAGATGTCGCGGGGCCCCGGGGAAAAGGCGATGTCCGAGGCCCGCAGGCTGACATGCACGGCGCGGCAGTAGGCGCGGAAGGCATCGTCCACCCACGGGTCCGAGTCCGACGAGGGGGGGAACGTGAGCCGCATCAGGACCGACGTCAGGAAATGTCCGTAGCGCCGGATGCGGTACAGCTCCTCCTCCAGGCGCTGCATCGCGTAGCCCCGGGTATGAAGGCCCGTGAGGGGGTCGACAAAGGAATCGGCCTGGGGGGCGGCGTCGGACAACGCCTTCGGTTCGAGCCGGAAGCAGATGCGGCCCTCCTTCATCGGCTGCTGAAGGACGTTCCATGCTTTTTCGCCAAGCATCGCCGTCCCCTCCCCCGGGGGGAGGAGCAGCGCGATGTTCGAGGCCAGCGCGGTCTCCCGGGAGATCCCCGCGATCTCGAGCAGGGCGTCGCTGATGGCGAGGATATCGCCGACCTCGTCGGTGACCGCGAAGGGGACCGGCAGGTCGAAGTCCCGAACGCCCTCCTCAAGCCTCGCCTCGGGGAGGGGCCTGTGGAGGCGGTGGTGATAGAGCGTCGTCAGGACCACCGCGCCGCAGACGGCCATGGTCACGCCCACCCACTGGAGCCGGGCCCCGAAGCTGACGGACAGGGGACAGAGCAGCATCCCCTGTGCGATGAGCTGGACCGGGATGTAGCCCCCTTTGGCGCCCTGGAGGATGAACAGGGCGTAGAGCGCGGTCAGGACGACGAACAGGAGCCCCGTCAGGCCCCAGAGCGACGCGTCCACCGGGCCCGACGCCGCGGGAGAGCCCAGGGAACGGACGATGAGGATCGTCGGGATCGCCACGACGGGCGGCAGGAAAAGCCACTTCATGAGGCTGACGGGACGTTCCATGGTGCTAACGGTATTCCAGGGTCTCTCCGGAGGGGTAGCTCAGGGTGTACTCCACGACGATCTTCCGGATCTCGCCGGGCTTGACGGACAGTTTCCACGACAGGCGATTCTCCGCGTCGCGCTCCGTGGGCTCGGGATCGATTTTGAGGACCTCCAGCTTGATCTTCTCGTCCACCGGGATCGGAAGCCGGTCCCGGACGGTGACCTCCTGCTCCGAGTCCATGCCGCTGGACACCTCCAGCGTGTAGCCGCTCTTGAAGACGCCCGATCCCCCCAGCCAGGAGCTGCCCGTGCTCTCCACCAGCGGGGTCTTTTTCGCGCTGAGCCGCGAGGCCGAGCCGAAGGGAAGCCGGCTCTGCCCCAGCCCGTACTCCGGCACCTGGGTGGAGCCGGACGGACGGCCGTCCACGCGCAGCTCCGCACGCCCCGGCATCAGGGGCGTGGTGATGGCGTCCATGCTGGCGACGATCCAGCCCGTGGAGCGCTGCTCGGGGATCAGGACCAGAAGGGGCGTGCTCTTGAGCGACAGGGCGCCGAGCGCCACGTCCGAGGGCGTGCCGTCCCCCTCGAGCGTCCCCCGGCCCAGGACGGCCACGTTCGAGAGGGTGGAAGCGATCACGGGAAGCCCCGCACCGAACTCCACGGCCTCATCGCCCTGATCGTCCATCGTGTTTGACGCTCTCTCGGGCATCGCTTTGGCAAGGGCGCTGGGGGCGGCTGCAGAGGTCAAACCCAAAGCCGCGGGGCTCCTGACCGGTATCGGATGCTTCGGACGCAAGGCGACCCGAAGGGGATCCATCGCGGGCGGCGAGACCGAGTCCTCCGGCTGCCTGGAGTGGAAGGTCAGGTCCCCCGAGTAGTCGAGCCCCGTCCCCTGCGCGGCGGACGCGAACATGTGGACGTCGATGGCTCCCGTCGCGCTGTTCAGGTCCATGACGTACCGCAGCCCCCAGCGGGCGGCGTCCGTGCGGGCCTCAAAGAGCAGCGGCTGGCGTGCGTTCGTGCGCCCGCTGACCTGCACGATCTGGTCGGACCGCTGAGGGCTCCGGGACTCGAGCTCCGCCTTCAGGCGCTCCAGCTCCTCCGTCTCCAGGCTCAGGGTCTCCGTCAGGTCCGCCAGGTCGTTCTCGACCTTCAGTCGGAGGGCCTGAGCGTCCTCCATGTAGTGGATCAGGTCCTTGCTCTCGGTCCCGTTGACCTGAGCGCTGCTCACGTTCAGCATCGCGCGGGTCTGCTCCAGGGAGGCCGCCTTCGCCTTCAGAAGGGCGACGGCCTTGGCCTGGGCGTCCGTCCGCTCCTTCAGGGGGGCGAGGGAGGGGGGGATCCAGCCCTTGCGCCCCTGCTCGATCACCTGGAGGTCCGAGACCCCCGTGAGGTTCAGGAGGCGGACGCTCGCGGCGTCGAAGGCGCCGGGGAGCTCGAATCGGAAGGAGTCCTCGGTGGGGGTGAGCTCGAAGACGAACCGCGCGCCCCTGGGATAGACGTCCACGGAATGGACCGCCGGGATGTCCGCCGCGCAGGGACGGGCGAGGAGCACGAGGACTCCTGCGAGGAGCACCACCGGCAACGTCGGGAAACTGCCTTTGAATATCATGATGAACGGGACCTCCTTGATCGTTCGTCGGGATGTTCGGGAAATCGGGTCCGAAAACCGGTCCGCGGGGCCGCGAAAGGTCCGTCGGGACGGTATCCCGTAGGGCTCGCATGCGGTCCCGCGCCTATTTTAACACGCTGTCCCGCATTCGGAAGTCCTGTCCGCTTGTCCGGCGGGACGAAATGTGTTATAGTTCCACGGTATGTCGCGAGTCAAGCAGAGGCTGCCCCCTCTCGCCCGATGCGGCGCCTTCCGTCGGTGGAGGCTGTTGCCGGGCCGTGCGAGATTGTGCAAAGCATCTCCCTCCAATGGTACGATGGCAGGGGAGACGTGTGAAGCGCAGATTGTCGGGGCGGCCTAGGGGGCCGGCCCCGATTTTTTATCTATCTCTATGGAGGTGAGGCGTTATATTCCCCAGGACTGAAGAGGATGCGCCGAGGGTCAATCAGGAGATCACTGCGCCGCAGGTGTTGTTGGTGGACGAGAACGGGGTGAAGGTCGGACAGATCGACACGGCTGAGGCCGTCCGGATGGCCGAGGAGCGGACGCTGGACCTGGTGGAGGTCGCTCCCCTGGCCAAGCCGCCCGTTTGCCGGATTATGGATTACGGCAAGTATCGCTACCAGCTCCAGAAGAAGGAGAAGGACGCCCGCAAGAAGCAGAAGGTCCAGACCCTCAAGGAGATCAAAATGCGCCCCAAGATCGACGAGCACGACTTCAACTTCAAGGTGAAGGCGATCCGGAACTTCCTCGAGGAGGGGCACCGCGTCAAGGTCTCCGTCTTCTTCAGAGGACGGGAAATGGCCTTCCTCTCCCGCGGCGAGGAGGTCCTGAACCGCGTCATGGCGGAGTGCGGCGCTCTGGGCAAGGCGGAGGGCAGCCCTCGGATGGAGGGGCGCTACATGCGCATGATGGTCACCCCCGTACCTCAGTCCGCAAAGCCGGCCGCGCCCAAGGATGGGGCCGAATCCGCGCCCAGAAAGGCCGCGTCCGGCCCGAATCCCGAGGCTCCGGCCCCGGCTGTCGCCGAAGGGGCCTGAGGGGCCGGGACGAGGGAAACACTGATTTAATCCACGAAGCCTCCCTGATGAAGCCCCTAAGCGACCCGCTCAACTCGCTTCCGCTCGTTGGCGGTTTGCTTATGTGGTACCCCAGTTTGCCGTCTTTGAGGAGGGAACTTGCCGGGGCCGCCGCTATCGTATAGCGGCGTGGGGGCGAAGCCTCCATGTTAATTTTTAGCGCAAATTTTTCGGGGAACGCGTTCCCCGTGTACGGAAAAGGAGAAATGTTTCATGCCCAAACTGAAATCGCACTCCGGTGCCAAGAAGAGGTTCAGCCGCACTGCGACCGGCAAGCTGTCCTACCGCAAGGTCGGCCGCAGGCACATCATGGTTCACAAGGGCTCCAAGCGTCTTCGCTCCCTGCGCAAGTCGGGCTATGTCAGCGACACCCTGATGGAGCAGATGAACAGGATGCTGCCCTACGCCTAGCGCGTCGGGTCCGTTCGGGATTTTTGGGGGAGGATGATTGAACCATGCGCGTCAAGGGTGCATCGGCAAGCAATAAGAAGAGAAAGAAGCTTTTTTCCATCACCCGGGGCTACTGGGGACAGCACAAGAACGTCTATCGGCGGGCCAGGGAGGCCTATCTCGCGGCGCTGTCCCGTGCCTACGGGGACCGCAAGCGCAAGAAGCGCGACTTCCGCCGCCTCTGGATCACGCGCATCAGCGCGGCGACCCGTTCCGAGGGGATGAGCTACAGCGCGTTCATGAATGGCTTGAAGAGGGCCGGGGTCGTCATGAACCGCAAGATGCTCTCCGAGCTGGCCATCCACGACATGGAGGCGTTCCGCAGCCTCATGGGGCAGGCCCGGTCCGCTCTGGGGCAGTAGTACCAGGCAATTTTTTCCATATTTCCATTTTCCATCCGGGGGGCCGGGGTCGATGGCCCCGTGTCCCGGGATGAAGGTGGATGAAGGCTGTATGGGGGCGGTCGGAGCCCGGCGCTCCGCTCCGCCCCTGAATTTTTTACGAGGAAGGGAGGCAGAGGCGGTTGAATGCGTTGATTGAGGGAATGAGGGAGGTGCGGGCCTCGTTTGGCGAGGCGCTGTCCTCCGTTGACTCCACGGAGGCGCTCGGCGAGCTGCGGGTGCGCAACCTGGGGAAGAAGGGCGCGCTGACCGTTCTGCTGAAGTCGCTGGGGAAGCTGAGCCCCGAGGAGCGTCCCGCGGCCGGCGAGCAGCTGAACGCCCTCCGGGACGAGATGGAGCGGACGATCGAGGCCAAGGGACGCGAGCTTCGCGCGCGGGAGAACGAGGCGCGCGAGGCCGGGGAGCGCATCGACGTGACGCTGCCCGCGAAGGGCCGCTGCGGCGGGTCCTTCCACCCCGTGGCCCAGACGATGCACGAGATCGTGGAGATCCTGCAGGGGATGGGGTACTCCGTCGCCCTGGGGCCCGAGAAGGAGGAGGAGCTCTACAACTTCGAGAGCCTGAACATGCCCTCCTGGCACCCGGCCCGCGACATGCAGGACACCTTCTATTTCCCGGACGGGACCCTGCTGCGCACGCACACGTCGCCCGTGCAGGTGCGCTCGATGCTGAAGTACGGCGCGCCGCTGCGGATCGTCTGCCCCGGGAAGGTGTACCGGCGGGACAACGATCCCACGCATTCCCCGATGTTCAACCAGATCGAGGGCCTGATGATCGACAAAGACGTGTCCTTCCCGGTCCTGAAGGGCACGCTGAGCGGCCTGATGGACGCCTTCTTCGGCCGGAGCCTGAAGAACCGCTTCCGCGCCAGCTACTTTCCCTTCACGGAGCCCTCGATGGAGCTGGACATCGAGTGTGTGGAGTGCGGCGGGGCCAACGCCCGCTGCCGGGTCTGCAAGGGGACGGGCTGGCTCGAGGTCTGCGGGATGGGGATGGTGCATCCGTCGGTCGTCCGGGCCGGGGGCATCGACCCGGAGAGGTACAACGGCTTCGCGTTCGGCATGGGGCTCGACCGCATGGCGATGCTCAAGTACGGCATCAACGACCTGCGCCTGCTGTTCGACGGCGACGTCTCCTACTTTCTGTCGGGAAGGGACGCTTAAATGGGAGGGACGCTTAAATGCTCGTATCCTGGAATCTGCTGAAGGACTTCATCACCCTCTCCGCGGGCCCCGAGGAGGCCGCCGAGCGGCTGACGATGGCGGGGGCCGAGGTCGAGGGCCTGGAATACAAGGCCCGGAACCTGAGGGGCGTCGTCGCCTCCCGCGTCCTGTCGCTGACGCCGCACCCCGCGAAGGAGAAGCTGCTCGTCGCGCGCCTGGACACCGGCCGCGGCGAGTCCGTCTGCGTCACCAACGCGGAAAACGTGAGGGCCGGGGACCGCGTGTTCTACGCGCCGCCGGGCTCGACGCTGCCCGACGGCACGGAGCTGGGCATCCGGGACTTCTACGGCCTGGAGAGCGCGGGGATGATGCTCTCCGCGGCCGAGCTGGGGGTCCCTGAAGCCGACGACTCGGACGGCATCCTGATCCTGCCCGAGGACGCGCCCGTCGGGACGGAGGCCCGCGCGCTCTACGGGCTCTCGGACACCATCCTGGACGTCTCCGTCACCCCGAACCGGGGCGACCTCCTGAGCATCTGGGGCATCGCCCGGGAGCTTCGGGGCCTCTTCCCCGACGCGAAACTGAACGCGCCCCGGTGCCTGGAGGGCCAAGCATCCGGAGATGACCGGGACTGGCCGGACGCGCAGCAGTTCGGGGCGATATCCCTGCCCGACCCCGGGTGCCTCTGCTACCACCTGGGCCTGGCGACGGGCGTCGCGATGGGGCCCTCGCCCCTGGCGGTCCGCGTGGCGCTGGCGCACATGGGCATGAGGCCCATCTCGAACATCGTGGACGCGACCAACTACGTCATGCTGGTGCTGGGTCAGCCCCTGCACGCGTTCGACCTGAACACCCTGCCCGCGCGGGAGATCACCGTGAGGGCGGCCGGGGACGGCGAGCGCATGACGACGCTGGACGGGCGCGAGCGCGTCCTGACGGAAAGGGACATGCTGATCACGAGCGGCGGCGAGCCCATCGCCATCGCCGGGGTCATGGGCGGGGACCGCACGGAGATCCGGGGCGACACCCGGACCGTGGTGCTGGAGAGCGCCTCCTTCTCCCCGCTGCGCGTGGGGCACACGGCACGGCGGCTGGGCATCGCCTCCGAGGCGGCGTTCCGCTTCGCCCGCACCGTGGACCCGACCCTCAGCGTGCGCGCCCTCTCCCTGGCGCTCGAGCTGATGCGCGATTGGAGCGGCGCGGAGATCGGCTACCGCGTGCGCTCCGCGTCCAACGATTTTCCAAAGCCCAAACCCGTGACCCTGACGAAGAAAAAACTTCAGACTTATCTGGATTGGGGCGACATGGACGCCTCCGCCGCCATCCTGGAGGGGTTCGGGATACGGGGCGGGGACGGGACGGACGAGGCGCGGACCTTCGTGCCGCCGACCTGGCGTCCGGACATCACGATCGAGGAGGACCTGATTGAGGAGGTCGGGCGTTTCCGCGGCTACAACGACGCCCCCGGGCGTCTGCCGGGCGAGCCGCCCCGCGGCGGGGACAGGGGTGAGCCGATGCGCCTGTCGGCCCTCGTGCGCTCCTGCCTCGTCGCGCGCGGTTACGTGGAGGCGGTGACCTACAGCTTCCTTCCGGAGAATTTCCCCGGCGCCCTGCTGCTGCCGGAGGACGATCCGAGGGCCCATCCCCTGACGCTGGCGAACCCGATCAGCCAGGACCAGATCGCCATGCGGACCACGCTGGTCCCCGGCCTGCTGAACGGGCTCAGAACCAGCGCCGCCTCCGGTTGGCGCGGGGCCGTTCGGCTCTTCGAACAGGGGCGCGTCTTCCTGAGGACCGCGCCCGGCGCGTCCACGCACGTCGAGCACGATGCCGTCGCGGGCCTCGTCTTCGACGGGACGGATCCTCGGACGCCCTGGAAGGGACAGGGGGAGGACTTCTACAGCGTCAAGGCCGACGTCGCCGCGCTGCTGGAGGGACGGGGGCTGACCCCGCGGTTCGTCGCCGGTCGGCAGCCCTTCGGGCACGGGGGGCAGACCGCCGAGATCCGGGCCGCGGCCCCGGACGGGAGCGTCCGGTCCCTGGGGTGGCTGGCTCGTCTCAAGCCCGTCCTGGAGCAGGAGCTGGGCCTGGGGGGCGGGGCCGTCGTCCTCTTCGAGCTGAGGCTTTCGGAGCTCGAGGAGCTCCGAGGGAACTGTCGGCCCGTGCTTCGTCCTGCAAGCGCGTTCCCGGCCTCGCTCCGGGACATCTCGATGCTGGCGCCGGCGGAACGGACCCAGGACGAGGCGGCGTCCGACATCCGCGCGGCGGCGCGCGGCGCGGCGGGGTGGGATATTCTGGACGAGCTGAGGCTCTTCGACGTCTACGAGGGCAAGGGGATCCCCGAGGGGTTCCGAAGCCTCGCCTTCTCGCTCTCCTACCGCGCGCCCGACCGGACCCTCAACGACGAGGAGGTCGAGCGGGTTCACGGCCTGGTGCGGGACACCCTGGTCCAAAAAGGGTACAATATGCGCTAGGTGCGTCAGGGATGCGGACGGGGGCGGTCCGGGGTGGTCCGGCCGCGCCCGGCCCGTCCGGGCGGAGCGGGGGGCGGAGGAGGGATGGGCTTGGTGGAGCCGAGAAGTATCGATACCCTGATCGATCGGCTTGGTGAGAGGATCGACGTGCTGATCCAGGAGCGGGACGACCTCAGGAGAGAGGTCCGTCGCCTCGCTGCCCATGCCGCCGAGCGCGACGAGGAGTGCGTGAGGGTCAGGCAGGAGATGCAGCGATCTCTCGAGGCCGCGGGCGAGGAGGTCCTGTGCGCGGAACGCGTCGGGGCGGAGATCGAGGCGAAGCTGCGGAACCTGAACGAACGCCTGATCGACCTCGTCAGGGAAAGATGGCGGGGTTGAGCTCCGGTGTGTGCCTCCAGGAATATCCGGATCACGATCGGGAAGAGAAACTACAGCGTTGAGACCGCTCTGGATCCCGGAGCGGTGGAGCGCATCGAGTCGCTGGTCGCGGCCGCCAGCGATTCTCCGGCAAAGGGGATCAACCAGGAGGAGCGTCTGATGCTCACCTGCCTGCAGCTGGCCTATTCCCTGGACAAGGCCGTTTCCGCCCTCGAGGGCCTGCTGAAGAGGGTGGAGTGAACGAAACGATCTGAACGAAACGATCGGCCCGGCTGTGCGGCGAGGCTAGGTTTGAAACGAGGACGGGGAGGAACGCCGGCAGTGCGTTTCCTTCCCGTCCTCGTTTCCGGGCACCCTGCGGGAGGAGGGGCGTCACTCCTCCTTCAGCGACACGCCGTTCAGCAGCTCGTAGTATCTGCCCAGGGCTCCATGGTCGAGCGGGCCGCAGCCGCGCGCCATGAGGTTCTGCATCATCTCCATCACCTGCGAAGCCAGGGGCATGGAGACGTGCAGTCCCCGCCCGGCCGCCAGCGCGTTGTTCAGGTCCTTCACGTGCAGTTCGATGCGGAACCCCGGCTCGTAGCGCCCCTCCAGCATTCGGGGCGCCTTGTCCTCCAGGCACTGGCTGCCGGCCAGCCCGCCCCGGATGGCCCGGAACACCCGCTCCGGGTCGGCGCCGGCCCGTTTGGCAAAGGCCAGCCCCTCCGCCACCGCCGCGATGTTCGCCGCGACGATCGTCTGGTTTACGAGCTTCGTCACCTGTCCCGCCCCGCTCGGGCCGACATGGAGGCTCTTGCCCATCAGGTCCAGGACGTCCCGGACGCGCTCGTAGACCTCCTCCCTGCCCCCGACCATGATGGACAGGTTCCCCTTCTCCGCCTTCTCCTGCCCTCCGCTCACGGGGGCGTCCAGCATGCCGCAGCCGCGCTCCTCGACGAGGGCGCAGAGCTCGCGGGCGGCGACGGGGTCGATGGAGCTCATGTCCACGACGACCTTCCCCGGGGTCAGCCCCTCCAGAATGCCGTCCGGACCGCAGAGGACCGACCGGACGTCCGGCGAGTCCGGGAGCATCGTGATGACGACATCGCAGCGCTCGGCCACGTCGCGCGGCGATCGCCCCACCTCCGCCCCGTCCTGAGCGAGTGCGGCGACCGCAGCCCGGGAACGGTTGAAGACGGTCACGGACCGCCCGCCCTTCAGCAGGTTGCTCGCCATGGGCCTGCCCATGACGCCCAGACCGATGAAACCGATTTTCACGCCGATCGCTTCCTTTCCCATCCCAAGCCCTTTTCCGTCCCATGCGGGCCTCTCCTTTTGGAGGCCCCCCGCGATATCGGGACCATTGTACACGAAGCCCCCGGAAGAAGGGGGGCTCCCGGTCCGCCGGGTGCTATAATGGGCGCGCGCATGCCGCAGCGTATTTCACGGGTAAGGCAGCGTATTTGACGAGCAAGGCAGTGTATTTTACGAGTAAGGAGGTTTTTTCGATGGCCGGCTTTGCATGACGGGACGCGATCGGCGAAGATGCACGGGATGCATGTTCGAATCCCCGGAGTCCGTCCCTGCCGCCGTCGGCCCCCTCCGCTCCGTTCCACCTCCGCCGCCGCGCCGGCGCATGACCCCGGCGAGCCTCGCCGGAGCCTCGACTCGACCGGCGGGAGCTTTGGCGCCGTCGCCCGCAAGGGCGGACCCGACCGAACCGGGCTCCCCCGCATTCGTGCGGAGGCCCGTCCGCCCGTGCTCCGGATGCGGAGCACGTTGCACTCGCCTCCATCCTCTATTCATCCTCGAAATCCTCGGATCGTGAACATACTCGGAAAATCGTTGAACGGAAGGAGCCTTCAAAATGAAGACCATGATGAAAAAACTGTTGACGGCAGCTCTGCTGACCCTTTCCCTTTCTGCGGCATCGGCCCTTGCCGAGCCCCTCGACGCGTTCAAGGGACTCTCGGGGACCCTGGACATCGCGGGCGGCACCGCCCACATCCCCGTCATGAAAAAGGCGGCGCAGAACATCATGTCCGCCTACCCCGACATCCGAATCTCCGTCGCGGGGGGCGGCTCGGGCGTCGGCGTCAAGCAGGTGGGGGAGGGCCTTGCGGCCATCGGAAACACCGGACGTCCCCTGAAGGACGAGGAGATTGCAAAGTATGGACTGGTGACCTTCCCCTTCGCCATCGACGGAGTGGCCGTCGCGGTCCATCCCGACAATCCCGTCAAGAGCCTCTCCGGGGAGCAGATCATGGACATCTACTCGGGCAAGGTTACGGACTGGAAGGAGCTCGGCGGGGAGCCCGGGGCGATCGACCTCTACGGCCGTGAGGACGGCAGCGGGACCCGCGAGACCTTCACCGACAAGCTGCTCGGCAAGGCGCAGCTCTCCCCGTCGGTCAACGTCGTCAGCTCCAACGGCGCGATGAAGACGGCCATCGCTCAGGACAGGCGGGCCATCGGCTACGTGGGCATCGGACACCTGGACGCCTCCATCGCCGGGGTCGCCCTGGAGGGCGCGCTGCCGACGCAGGAGAACGCCGCATCTGGGGCCTACAAGGTCGTGCGCGACCTTTACATGAACACCAAGGGAGCCCCGACGGGCCTGACTGCGGCCTTCATCGACTACATCTACAGCCCGGACGGCGCGAAGATCATCGAGGAGAGCGGCTACATCCCCGTCCCCAAGCCCAAGAACTGAGGACGGCCCCGAGTCCATGCGCCCTTCGCACTCGGCCCCCCTCTGGCTGCGCGTCCTGGCCTGTTTCGTGGGGAGTGTGCTCTCGACCGTCTTCGCCTTCATCCTGTTCTCGGCGCTGGACGCCCTGAGGGCGGGGCAGGGGCTCTTTCTGTTCGGGCCGGTGTGGGACCCCCGTGCCGGCCGTTTCGGCATCGCGGCCATGATTCACGCCTCGTTTCTGCTGGCCCTCTCCTCGCTCGGTGCGGGGTGGCTGCTCTCCCTGGGGTGCTGCTGCATGCTCCGGGGGGCCGCGCCGCGCCCCGCCGCCCGATTCCTCATGGGCATCCTGCGCTTCATGACCGCGGTCCCGACCGTCGTCTACGGTTTCACCGCCACGTTCGTGCTGGTCCCGGTCATCCGCGGCGCGCTGGGGGGAACGGGGTTCTGCTGGCTGGCGGCGGCCTCGATGCTTGCCCTGCAGGGCGTCCCGACCATGACGCTCGTCATGGATGGCGCCATGCGCTCCCGAAGTGCCGAGACGGCCCTGACGGCCTCGGCGCTGGGGATGACGCCCCTGCAGCATCTCGCCCGGGTGGCGATCCCGGGGTCCCGGCGCGCCCTCCTGACCGCGGCCGTTCTGGGCTTCGGCCGGGCCCTAGGGGACACCCTGCTCCCCACCATGCTGGCCGGGAACGCCGTCCAGTTCGCCCGTTCCCCCCTCGACTCCATGCGCAGCCTGACGGCCCATATCGGGCTGGTGCTCTCCTCGGACATGGGGGGCGGGGAGCACCTCTCCCTGCTGCTGGCCGGGGGACTGCTCCTGATCGGCTCCGTCTGCGTCAGCCTTCTGGCCCGGAACCTGGGCGGGAGGAGGTCCTCGTGAGGGTTCGGGAGGCGGGGCTCCGGGCCCTGAGCTGGGGGTCGGCCATCGCCGTCTGCGCCGCATTGGGGGGATTGCTGTCCTTCCTCCTGGCGCGCGGCGTCCCGACACTGGGTCCCGCCCTCCTCTTCGGCAGCACCCCTCCGATGGAGGCCATCCTGGCGCTGAAACCCGTTTGGGACGGTATCTGGCCGGCCATGCTCGGCACGCTGTCCCTGCTGGCCGTGACCATGGCGCTGGCGCTCGTCCCGGGGATCGGCTGCGGAATCTACCTGGCCTGCTACGCCCCGCCCCGGAAAAAACAGGCTCTCGAGACGGCCGTCGACGTCCTTGCGGGGATCCCCTCCATCGTGATGGGGCTCTTTGGGTTCGTCCTGATCCTCTCCCTTCGGCGCACGCTGCTGCCCCTTGGAACGACCTGCCTGCTGCTCGCGTCCGTCTGCCTGGCCATCCTGGTCCTGCCCACCCTGGTCACGGCCACTCAATCGGCCCTGGAGGCCCTTCCGGAGCGCCTTTACATCGATGCCGCCGCCCTGGGGCTGTCCCGGGATCAGGCGCTGCGGCACCTTCTGGTTCCCGCAGCCTCGCCCGGCATCCTCGGCGGCGTGATCCTGGCGATGGGGCGCACCGTGGAGGACACCGCCGTCATCATGCTCACCGGCGCCGTCGCGAACGCGGGGCTCCCCTCCGGGCTCACGGCCAAGTTCGAGGCCCTGTCCTTCCGAATCTACTACACGGCCGCACAGTACGCGGACCAGGACGAGCTCGCCCGGGCCTTCGGAACGGCCCTCGTCCTGCTGGCGCTGTCGGCCCTCCTGTCGCTTGCCGCGTATTGCCTGCAGCGAAGGCTGGAGAGGCGATGGCGCCGGGGCGGGGCATCGTGAGACCGGGGGGTATCGTGAGAAAGGAGGCATTCGCCTTGCCTGTACCGTCCGGGGACGGAGCCCCTCTCTGCGCTTCCGTCCGGTCCCTCGACGTCTCCTTTGGGGGGCGTCGGGTCCTTCACGGCATCGACGCGGATTTCCCCGCCCTGAGGATCACGGTTCTGCTGGGGCGCTCGGGGTCCGGAAAGACCACGTTCCTCAGGGCCTTGAACCGGCTGAACGAGTGCTTCGAGGGCTGCGAGAGCTCGGGGGACGTCCGGGTCTCGCTCGGCGGGATTCTGAGGCCGACGGCGGGCCCGAACGCACCCTCCGTCTCCCGGCTGCGCCGCGCTGCGGGGATGGTCTTCCAGACGCCCAACCCCTTGCCCATGAGCATCCGCAGGAACGTCACGCTCCCCGTGTCGCTGGCCGGAGACCTTTCCCGCGACAGGCTCGAGGAGATCCTCAGGGAGCGCCTCCAGGAGGTCGGGCTCTGGGAGGAGGTCGCGGACCGGCTGGATTCCCCGGCGTCCACCCTGTCCGGGGGCCAGCAGCAGCGGCTCTGCCTCGCCCGCGCCCTGGCCCTCGACCCGGAGCTGCTCCTGCTGGACGAGCCGACCGCCTCGCTGGACCGGGACGCGGCCCTCAGGATAGAGGAGCTGATCCTGTCCTTTCGGGGACGCCGTTCCGTCATCCTGGTCTCCCATAACCTGAGGCAGGCCCGGAGGCTGGCCGATGTCGCCCTGGTCCTGTCCGGAGGCAGGATCGTGAAGCGGCTGGACGCGCGGGAACTGGGGGCCTCCATCGACGACGGCTCCCTCCTGGACGAGGCCTATGGAGACGCGGACCCGGCCGACGCCGCCCCGTCGGCGCGAACGGGGCCGTAAACGCCGTGAGGGCGTTTCCCCGCCGAACCTCTCCCGGGCTCTTGACACCCTGCCGCAGGGGTGCTATTTTATTCGCCAAGTTCCGCCCCCTCTTGTGGGGGAGGACAGGAGAGCGAGGACAAGAGCCATGGGAATCATGAACGGGGAGAGCGCGGCACGGGTTCGGAACGGCGGGATGTGGTGGTGGCAGCCCTGAGCTGCCCTCTGTCCGCGTGCCTCGGAAGTCGAGAGAGTGCTTAAGGGCCGGAGGGGAAATGGAATACCCTCCGGCCTTTTTTTATTGGACAACAGAGCGTTGAAGCCCGGAGGCCGGTATTCGGACCCCGGGCTTTTTTCATTGCGGATTTTGAATTCCCAAGGAGGAGATTACAATGGCGAACGAAGGCGAAAAGAAAGCGATGGTCACGGGATTTTTTGGAGAATACGGCGGGCAGTTCATCCCCGAGGCATTGAAGAAGCGCCTGGACGATTTGGACGCGGCCTTCCGGGACGCGATGGCGGACAAGGCGTTTCACGAGGAGTACCTGGAGCTCCTGAGGAATTACGTGGGGCGTCCCTCGGCGCTGACGGAGTGCCGCAACATCTCCAAGGACCTGGGAGGGGGACGGCTCTTCCTGAAACGGGAGGACCTGAACCACGGCGGCGCGCACAAGATCAACAACTGCATCGGTCAGATCCTGCTGGCCAAGCGCATGGGGGCGAAGCGCATCATCGCGGAGACGGGCGCGGGAATGCACGGTACGGCCTCGGCCATGGCCGCCGCGCTCTTCGGGATGGACTGCACGGTGTACATGGGGGCCCTGGACATGGAGCGGCAGGGGCCCAACGTCGAGCGGATGCGGGCCATGGGGACCCACGTCGTGGCGGTGACGGACGGGCAGCAGACCCTCAGGGAGGCGGTGGACAAGGCCCTGGCCGTCTACGTCGAGGAGCCGGATACCTTCTACCTTCTGGGCTCGGCCGTCGGGCCGCACCCGTATCCCTCCATCGTGCGGGAGTTCCAGAGCGTCATCGGGCGCGAGGCGCGGGAGCAGTTTCTGGAGCGCGAGGGGCGCCTGCCGGACTACGCCGTTGCCTGCGTCGGAGGGGGCAGCAACGCCATCGGGCTCTTCTCGGCCTTCCTCGACGATGCGGAGGTCCGCCTGGTTGGCGTGGAGCCCGCCGGGCGGGGGACGGACAAACTGGGAGATCACGCGGCGACGCTCAGCTTCGGGACGCCCAAGGTCTTCCACGGCTTCAGGAGCTATGTCCTGACGGACGCAGCCGGGGAGGCCGCCCCCGTCTACTCGATATCCGCGGGGCTCGACTATCCCGGCGTCGGGCCGGAACACGCCTGGCTGAAGGATGAGGGACGGGCCCGCTACGAGAGGGTGACCGACGAGGAGGCGCTCTCCGCGTTTCGGACGCTCTGCCGCCGGGAGGGCATCCTTCCCGCGCTGGAGAGCAGTCACGCTCTGGCCTGGGCGCTGCGCCTCCTGCCCACGCTCGGCAGGGACGAGACGGTCCTGGTCAACCTTTCGGGGCGCGGGGATAAGGACTTCCATTCGATCCCCGAGGCGTACAAGAGCTGAGAGGCCGGGCTGGCGGACCGGGCACGCTATAATTAAGGACACGCTGCTTTAATCCATGAAGCCTCCCGGTGGTACCCCAGCTTGCCTGTTTTGAGGAAAAAGCTTGCCGGGGCCGCCGCTATCCTGATAGCGGCGTGGGGGTATGGGGGCGAAGCCCCCATATTAATGCATAGGCTTGGGGGAGAGGGCCCGGACCTTCCGGGCCCCTTCTTTCGTACCTTCAATTCGCACCTTCAAGCGGAAAGGCGGGCTGAGGCGATTGGTCTCTGCGGTTATCTTTGATATGGACGGCCTGATGTTCGACACGGAGTCCCTGAACATGCGGGGCTGGGTCGAGGCGGGCAGGCGGCACGGGTACGAGATGACGGAGGAGGTCATATACGGCCACATCGGGGCCAACCTCGCCGTGACGCGCCGCCTGATGACCGAGCACTTCGGACCCGGATTCGACTTCGACGCCGTGCGGGCAGACCGGGTGGCGTGGTCGTTCGCGCACATCGAGCAAAATGGGATGCCCGAGAAGCCGGGGCTCAGGGAACTGCTCTCCTGGCTGAGGTCGAACGGGCTGAAGACCGCCATCGCCACCTCCAGCGAGCGCCGCTTCGTCGATTTCTACATGGCGCACGCCGACCTGGATCATCCGTTCGACGCGGTCGTGACCGGAGACCGCGTGGCGCGGAGCAAGCCCGAGCCGGACATCTTCCTGAAGGCCGCCTCGGAGCTCGGCGCGGCGCCCTCGGACTGCATGGTCCTGGAGGACTCCTACAAC
>NZ_CAUUGJ010000008.1:0-34152 GCF_963544685.1 uncultured Fretibacterium sp.
CTACACTCGACTAGTCGTCGGCAGCGTCAGATGTGTATAAGAGACAGAAGGACGACGGCGCCGGCCTTGGGTTGGAGAAGGAACGAAAGATCGGCCAGAAGGCGTTGGCGGAGATCGAGAAGAGCTGGCCCCTGGAGGCGGACCCCGCTCGTCTCGCGCGCCTTCGGATGATCCTGAACCGCCTCGAACCCCACATGGAGCGCCGCATCCCCTATGAGATCCGCATCGTCAAGACCGAGGCGCTCAACGCCTTCTGCCTGCCCGGCGGCTTCATCTTCTTCACCTCGGGCATTCTCGACCTCCTCAAGACCGATTCCGAGATAGCGGCGGTCATGGCCCACGAAATGACCCACGCGGACCGCAGCCACGGGCTGAAGATGGCCGCGAAGTCCCAAGCCGTCTCCCTTGCGGCGCTTGCCGTCATGCTCCTGAGCGGTGGAGCGGCGGCCCCGGTCGTCCTGGCTCAGGTGGCCCAGGTGACGATCACGAACTCCTACACGATGGAGTTCGAGAAGGAGGCGGACAGCAATGGGCTGGACGTTCTCATCGCCGCGGGATACCATCCCGGCGGGATGGTCACACTGCTGGAAAAGTTCATGAACGAGGAGCTGAAGCAGCCGATCCGGGATTATGGCATCTACATGGACCACCCGGAGTCCAGGGAGCGCCTTCAGGCAGCACTCGACAAGCTGAGGGAACGCAACATCAGGGTCGAACGGAAGCACTCGCTGGCCCTCCTGCGGACCGCCTTCCGGGAGACCCCCAATCGCGCGGAGCTGACCCTGGACGGCTACGCGGTCTGGGGCGGCAGAAAGACGCCGGAGGTCCGCGCGGCACTCGAGCAGGTCCGAACCAGACTGGACAGCGACTTCCAGATGGAGCTCGCCCCCTACGACCTCCGGCTCGAGGGCGACCGTCTCTACATCGGAAACAAGCTCCTGGCCCAGGAAACGGCGGACATGGACGACATGCCGACCCTTCGTAAAAACCTTATGGCCGCCCTGGACAGGGCCAGGAGGCAGCATCCCGTCGCCAAGTATTTTCAATAGACACATTCCTGAATTGTCCTTCGTACCCCGCCGGCTCGCGGCAGAAGGGGCTCGCCCTTCCCCGGACCGGCGGTTTTTCGTCCCCCTCCACAGTCCCCCCACGCCGCATCCGAGCGCCCGCGCATCGCCAAATAATGATCTGCAAGTCAAGGACCGTTATCCTTGAGGTTCAAGCATGAAAAAGCACATAAAAGCATTGCAGCTGATCCTATGCGTTTTTTGCCCTTCTTGTCAAGGCTCTCACCACGATAAAACAGGTAGGGAAACAATGCGACCTTATACCCCCCCACCACACTTCTGCAGAAGCCAGTTCGCCAGATTGTGTATCCTGATCCCCTCGTAGTCGTACGTTTCATGCTTCGTGTTGGCTAGGATCAACTTCGGATAAGCGTCTTTAATTTTAAGAAGAGGACCATATTCCCGCTCAAAGGTTTCCTGTCGTGTAATGTCATCACTGACCTGAATATAAATCTTTTCGTCACCGCGTACCGCTACGAAATCGACTTCCTTCTGATACAGCTTTCCAACATAGACCTCATATCCGCGCCGCATCAATTCAATACAGACGATGTTCTCATACATCCTTCCATAGTCGAGATTTCGCCTGCCCAGCCTCGCAAATCGGAAGCCCGTATCGCTCAGATAATATTTCACGGAAGTCTTCAGATATTTTTTCCCGCGAATATCGTACCGGCGGACACCGTAAAAAACATAAGCATCACAGAGATATCTGATATAGTTACCGACCGTCTTATGATTCGTAGTGACCACATTTGCTGAAAGCGTATCACTGATATTATTGGGGGAAGTCAGATTGGAAACATTGTCCATCATATACTCTGCCAGATGCTCCAGCGTTGCAGTATCCGGCAGGTGATACTTCGTCACCAGATCCCGGTTGATGATCGTATCATACACATCACGGATATAGTTTGTACGGTCACGATCCGTTCGGTATGCATAAGACCCCGCCAAGCCGCCCTCAATTACATATTCGTCAAAGAGCTTTGCCGTATCCTTTTCATCCACATAATACCGGCAGAACTCTGCAAAACTGAACGGGAAGACATGGATCTCTATGAACCTTCCAGTAAATAGCGTCGTAAGATCAGAACTTAAAAGAAAAGCATTGGAGCCGGTGATATACAGATCATATTTTTGGGATGTATGCAAACTGTTGATCGCAAGTTCAAACTTTTCGCAAAGCTGCACTTCATCCACAAAAACATAATTTCGTTTATCCGGATCATAGTGTTTTTCTATATAGCCATAGAGTGCATGATACTCTTTGAGGTCTTCATATTTCAGATCGAAAAAGTCCACAAAGATGATATTGACATCGCCCTCCGTTTCTATAATCTTCCTGATATATGCTTTCATCAGCTCGGACTTGCCGCTGCGCCGCACTCCGGTGATAATTTTAATGTCCGGCGTTCCCATGAGGTCACTGAGCCGCTGCATGTATTCCGGTCTTTCAATATAGTGCATGAGTTTTCACTTCCGAAATTGAAATATTTTTTAAGTTTCGCACCTCAGTTGATAATTTATCCAAAATCAGATCCGTTGTCAATGGAAAACGCCATGTATTGGACAGCTCAGCTTAACCCATACAACAACGCGCTCGATCCTCGTTAAGACCGTCGCAGCCGGTGGTTTTGGGCGAGCGCCCGCACATCGCCGAATGTTTCATCGGTGATACAATAAGGAGTCCTGTTTCTTTCGATATCGACGCATCGTTCGGGTTGTCAGGCTGTGCATCTCCAGCGGAACGGAGGTAGGATTCGATTGAAGAGGGAGCCGAAGGAAAGGGAAAGTGGGGCCCCGGTGTTCGAGATCGAGGGCCTGATGAAGGTCTATGGGGAGGGGACGGCGGCCGTCCACGCCCTGCGGGGGATCGACCTGACGATCCGCGAGGGGGAGCTGGTCGTCCTGCTGGGGCCCTCCGGAAGCGGTAAGACCACCCTGCTGAACGTCGTCGGCGGACTGGACCGCCCGACGGCGGGCACGGTGCGCTTCCGCGGTTCGGACCTCGGCGCCATGGCGGAGCCCCAGCTCACCCGTTACCGGCGTGACCACGTGGGGTTCGTCTTTCAGTTCTACAACCTCATGCCCAGCCTCACCGCCCGGGAGAACGTCGAACTGGTGGCGGAGATCGCCCCCAACCCGATGTCCCCGGACGAGGCCCTTGCGCTCGTGGGTCTGGGAGGGCGGCTGGACCATTTCCCCTCGCAGCTCTCCGGCGGGGAACAGCAGCGCGTCGCCATCGCCCGCGCCGTGGCCAAGCGGCCGACGGTGCTCTTCTGCGACGAGCCCACGGGGGCGCTCGACAGCAGCACCGGACGGGCCGTGCTGAAGGTCCTGACGGACGTCAACAATGAACTGGGGACGACCGTCCTGATCGTGACCCACGCCGCGGCGACGGCCGGCATGGCGGACCGGGTGATCCACTTCGCGGACGGGGCGATCCGCTCGATCGTCGAGAACGCGGAGCGAAGCGATCCGGAGGCCATTGAATGGTGATCCCGCTGCGGACCCTGGACCGGAAGCTCATCCGGGACCTCTGGAGGATGAAGGGACAGGTCGCCGCCATCGGCGCGGTCGTGGCCATGGGGGTCATGGTACTGGTCATGATGTCGGGCCTGCACGTCTCCATCCGGGAGACCCGCCGGGCCTACTACGAGAGCTGTCGGTTCGCCGACGTGTTCGCGCCGGTCAAGCGCGCGCCGCGCTTCCTGATCGACACCCTCGCCGCGCTGCCCGGCGTCTCGGCGGCCGAGGGGCGCGTCGTCGGGGAGGCCCTGATCGACCTGCCGGGACTCGAGCTCCCGGTCCGGGGCCGGGCCCTCTCGCTCCCGGACATGGACGGCGCCTACCTGAACGGCGTCCGACTCGTCACCGGGCGCCTGCCCGACCCCGGGAACGCCGACGAGATCCTCCTGCTCCGGAGCTTCGCCTCGGCCCGCGGGCTGAGGCCGGGGGACCGGCTCGCCGTCACGATGAACGGCTCGCGCCGGAGCCTGCGCATCGTGGGGCTGGCACAGTCGCCGGAGTTCATCTACATCACGGCGCCCGGAGAGGTCGTCGCGAACGACGCCCTGTACGGAATCCTCTGGATGGGCCGCCGGGCCATTGCCGCCGCCTACGGGATGGAGGGGGCCTTCAACGAGGCCATCCTGACCCTGGACCGCAGCACCCGCCTCGCGGCGGTCCTCGACGCCGTGGACCGCCTCCTCGATCCTTACGGGGGAACCGGCTCCTATGGGCGGGAGAATCAGCACTCCAACCGGTTCGTCGGCGACGAACTCGACCAGCTCCGCTCCATGAGCATCACGATACCGCCCCTCTTTCTCATCGTGGCGGCGTTTCTGCTCACCCTCGTCGTCTCGCGCATGGTCCACTCCGAGCGGGAGCAGATCGGGCTGATCAAGGCCTTCGGCTACTCCGACCTGGCGGTGGGACTCCACTACTTCAAGATGGTCGTCGCCATCGCCGTGCTGGGCGCCGCGGCCGGATGTGTCCTGGGCGTGCTGGCGGGACGGGCTCTGGCCGGCGTCTACCTGCTCCACTTCAAGTTCCCGTCCCTGACCTTCCGCCCCGACCCCAGGCCGTTTCTCATGGGGTTCCTGGTGAGCATCGGCTCGGCCGCGGCCGGGGGCTGCTTCGTCCTGCGCCGGGTCTTCGCTCTGACCCCAGCCTCCGCGATGCGGCCGCCCGCCCCGCCGGACTACAGCCGCACCGGGGGGCTGACCCGACGCCTCGACGCGCGCCTGGACCAGCCCTGCCGCATGGTGCTGCGCCGCCTGCTCCGGCGTCCGGGACGCATGATCGGGGCAGCGGCGGGGATTGCCTTCGGCATGGCGCTATCCGTGGGCATGATCGCCATCCTGGGGAGCTTCGACACGACGGTATCCCTGACCTTCGACATCTTCGACCACAGCAACCTGGCCGTCGTCTTCAACGACGCCGCCTCGGACCGGACGCTCTACGAGCTGCGCAGCCTGCCGGGCGTGATCGAGGCGGAGCCGGTGCGCAGCATCCCCGTCATCCTGCGCCACGGGCTCCGCGATCATCACGGGACGATCGACGGTCTGATCTCGCCCCAGCGCCTCAACCTTGCCCTGGACGCCGAGCTGCGCCCCATCCCCCTGCGCCCGGGCGGGGTCGTCCTGGGACAGACCCTCGCGAGCAAGCTGGGCGTGCGGGAGGGCGACATCCTGGACGTGGAGGTGCGGACCGGGAGGAGACCGAGGCTGTCCCTCCCCGTCGTCGGCGTGGCCGGGACGGTGATGGGGGCCCCGGCCTTCATGGACCTGGACTCCCTGAACCGGGCGCTGCGCGAGCCGAACCGCGTCTCCGGGGCCTACCTTCGGATCGACGAGGCGAGTGCCTCCTCCATCTACCGGGCGCTCAAGCGGATGCCCTCCATAGCGGGCGTGAGGGTAAAAAACGATGCTCGTGCGGCGTTTCGGCAACAGATGGACAGCGGGCCCGGCTCCATGCGCTACCTCATCCTGGCGATAGCCGGCGTGGTCGCCTTCGGCGTGGTCTACAACGCCGCGAGCATCGCCTACGCCGAACGCGCCCGGGACCTGGCCAGCCTGCGCGTCATGGGGTTCACCCGAGGAGAGACGGCCTTCGTCCTGCTGGGCGAGCTGGCGGTCGTCACCCTTGCGGCGCTGGCGGGGGGGACCCTTCTGGGCTACGGGGCCTTTTTCCTGTTCGTCGAGGCCTTCAGCATGGAACTCTATCAGATCCCGACCCACTTCACCTCGGCGAGCGCCGGGACCGGGGCCGTGGTGGTCCTTGGGTCCGCCGTCGTCTCGGGATGGCTGGTGAAGCGGATCATGGACAGGGCGGACCTCGTCTCCGTCATCAAGACGAGAGAGTGATGGACAAGGGAGTAGTGGGAAGATGCGTAAAAAAATTTCGAGAAAGTTCTTCACCTTCGGCGCCGCTGCCCTGATCGCCGTCGCCCTGGCCTATGCCTTTCGGCCCCTTCCCCTGGAGGTCGATATGGAGGAGGTCGTCCGGCGGCCCATGACCCTGACGGTCGACGAGGAGGGCCGAACGCGGGTCCGCGATGCCTACACGGTGTCCGCGCCGGTCGACGGCCGCCTGCTGCGGGTGGAGGTCCGGCCCGGCGACGTGGTCTCAGCGGGGAAGAGCGTCGTGGCAAGGATGGTCCCGTCCGCCCCCACGCCCCTGGACGCCCGGGACGAGACCGGGGCCCGCGCCGCCCTCGCCGCGGCGGAGGCGGCGCTGAAGCTCGCGCGGGCCGACCGGGAGCGGGCTGTCGCCGACCGCGACCTGGCCCAGGTACAGCTGCGCCGGATACGTGGCCTGAGGAGCTCCGGAGCCGCCAGCCAGCTCCAGCTGGACCAGGCCGAACGGGAGGCCCGCACGACCGCTGCGGCCCTGCACAACGCCGAGGCCGCGATCGCCGTGAGGGATGCAGAGCGCAAGGGCGCCCTGTCGCGGCTGCGCCGTTTCGGGGACAAGGGGGCGGGGACAGAAACAACCGCGACGAACGTCATCCCCATCTGCGCGCCGGCCGATGGCCGGGTGCTGCGCGTGATGCGGGAGAGCGAGGGCCCCCTGTCCGCCGGGACCCCCCTGATGGAGGTCGGGGATGTCGAGAACGGGCTGGAGGTCGTCATCGAGCTCCTGTCCTCGGAGGCCGTCCGCGTCACGTCGGGCGACCGGGTCGTCCTGTCGGGCTGGGGCGGGGACAGGCCCTTGAACGGCGTCGTCGAGAAGATCGAGCCGTTCGCGTTCACCAAGGTCTCCGCCCTCGGGGTCGAGGAGCAGAGGGTGAACGTCGTCGTCCGGTTCACCGACCTGCAGGAATCCCTCGGAAGGCTCGGGCATGGCTTCCGCGTCGAGGCCAGGATCGTCGTCTGGGAGGACCGCGACGCCCTCACCGTGCCGTCCAGCGCGCTCTTCCGCAGCGACGGGAAGTGGGCCGCCTTCGTGGTCGAGGATGGCGTCGCGAGGCTTCGGACCGTCGAGGCGGGGCGGGACAACGGCATCGAGGCCCAGGTCCTGGACGGACTTCGCCCCGGGGAACGGGTGATCCTCTACCCCGCGTCGGACCTGACCGACGGGGCGCGGGTCGTGCAGCGGGGGGAACGGTGAGGGCGGGTCACCCCGCCCCCTTCACTCCGCCTCCCTGAGCATCCTCAAGAACGCCTCCTCGTCGATCACGGAGACGCCCAGTTCCCGGGCCTTTCTCAGCTTCGAGCCGCCTCCCTCGCCCGCGACGACGCAGCCGGTTCTGGAGCTGACGGCCGCGGCGGCCGTCCCGCCAAGGGCGCGGACCCGGGCCTCGGCCTCGGACCGCTTCATCGAGGAGAGCTCCCCGGTGAACACGAAGCTCTTGCCCGACAGGGCGCCGCTGCCGGCCCCTCCCCTCTCCTCCCCGACGAAATTCAGGCCCCTTTCCCGGAGCCGGCACAGCAGCTCCCGGTTCGCAGGCTCCCGGAAGAACGCCTCGACCGAGGACGCGATGACGGGACCGACCCCGTCGATCCCCGCGAGCTCCTCCTCGGAGGCCTCCTTCAGGCGGTCCATGTGCCCGAAGTGCCCGGCCAGAAGCTCCGCGACGCGCGTCCCGACGTAGCGGATGCCCAGAGCCGCGAGCAGGGAGGACAGCGGGCGCTTCTTCGAGGCCTCGAGTCCCGCCAGGAGGTTTCGGGCCGACTTCTCCCCCATCCTGTCCATGGCGGCCCAATCCGCCTCGGTCAGGTCGTAGATGTCCGCCAGGTCCCGGACCCTCCCCGTATCGACCAGCTGTTCCGCCAGACGTTCGCCGAGCCCCCGGATGTCCAGGCCGGCCCGCGAGGCGAAATAGCGCAGGCCCTCCTTCAGCTGGGCCGGGCAGGAGGACCGGTTCGGGCAGCGCCACACCGCCTCGTCCGGCAGCCGCACCGCCTCCGCGCCGCACGCCGGGCAGTGTTTCGGCATGACGAAGGGCGTCTCGCTCCCCGTCCGACGCGAGGTCTCCACGCGGACCACCTCCGGGATGATCTCGGCCGCCTTGCGAACGCGCACCGTGTCCCCGACCCGGATGTCCTTGCGCCGAATCTCGTCCTCGTTGTGGAGCCCCGCCCGCTGCACCGCCGTCCCCGCCAGCCGTACCGGCTCCAGGTTCGCCACCGGGGTCAGGGCGCCCGTCCTGCCGACGGAGACGTCGATGCTCAGGACGCGGGTCAAGGCCTCCTCGGGAGGATATTTGTAGGCCACGGCCCAGCGCGGCGCGTGCGAGGTCGCCCCGAGCCCGTCCCAGAGCCCGATGTCGTCGAGCTTCACCACGACCCCGTCCGTCACGTAGTCCAGCCCAAAACGCCCCTCCCGCCATTTCTCGATGAACCCCTCGACCTCGGCCAGGCCGGGACAGCGCTCCCAGGCAGGCTGAACCGGAAGTCCCCGCTCCGCGAGCCAGGACAGGGCGTCGCTCTGACGCGCGATCCCGCGGGCCTGGGGCTCCAGGACGTAGTACAGGAATATGTCGAGCCCGCGCTCCGCGGTCACGGCCGGGTCCAGCTGGCGCAGCGTCCCGGCGGCGGCGTTGCGGGGGTTGGCGAACAAAGGCTCCCCGCGCTCCTCCCGGCGGCGGTTCAGCGCCTCGAAACGGCTCCGGGTCATCAGCACCTCCCCGCGCACCTCCAGAGTTCCGGGCACGCTCCCCCTCAGGCGCAGGGGCAGGGAACGCAGGGTGCGCAGGTTCCCGGTGACGTCCTCCCCCACGCGTCCGTCGCCCCGGGTCGCCCCGCGGACGAATACCCCGTCCTCGTACAGGAGGGAGACGGCCAGGCCGTCGATCTTCATCTCGCAGGTAAAGGCCCAGTCCGCCGCATCCGCGTCCGGCACGGCCCCCCGCATCCGGGCCAGGAACGACGCCAGCTCCCCCGAGTCGAAGACGTTGTCGAGCGAGAGCATCGGGCGCCGGTGCTCGACCTTGCCGAATCCCTCCAAGACCGCGCCGCCGACGCGCCGGGTCGGGGAATCGGGCCGGGCGAGCTCCGGATGCTCCTTTTCCAGGGCGACCAGCTCCCGGACCAGGGCGTCGTAGTCCGCATCGGAGAGCTCGGGAGCGTCCTTCTCATAGTAGAGGCGCGCGTGATGCGTAACGAGCTCGAAGAGCTCCTCCATCCGCTCGGCAATGCGTCCGGCCGCGTTCCCCGCGTCCTTTCCGCCGGACGGCACGTTGGGGTTGGTCATAGGGGCCCCTGGCTCAAGCCTTCGGCTTCATCGCGGGGAAGAGGATGACGTCCCGGATGGAGCGGGAGTCCGTCAGGAACATCACGAGCCGGTCGATGCCTATTCCCATGCCTCCGGTCGGGGGAAGCCCGGACTCGATGGCGTTGATGAAGTCCTCGTCGAAATCGTGGGCCTCCTCGTCCCCCGCCTCCTTCTTCCGCAGCTGGTCCTCGAAGCGCCCCCTCTGGTCCAGCGGGTCGTTCAGCTCGCTGAAGGCGTTGGCCAGCTCCTTGCCGCACATGAAGAGCTCGAAGCGATGCGTATAGTCCGGGTTCTCCGGGTCCCGCTTGGAGAGCGGGGATATCTCCGTCGGATGCCCGATGACGAAGGTGGGGTCCGTGATCTTTTCCTCGCAGAACGCCTCGAACATCAGGTTCAGGACGGCGAAGCGGCTCTCGGTCCCCTTGAGCTCCCCGGCCAGCCCCTTGTCCGCGGCGATCCTCCTGGCCTCCTCGTCGGTCCTCACACCGCGGAAGTCCACGCCGGTATGGTCCCGGACCATATCCAGCATCGTCACGCGGCGGAAGGGCTTTTCGAGGTCCAGCGGGACGCCCTGCCACTCGATCTGCAGGGGGCCGATGGCGCGGGCCGCGTTGCGGATGAGCTCCTCGGCCAGGTTCATCATGTCCTCGTAGTCCGAGTAGGCCCAGTAGACCTCCATCATGGTGAACTCGGGGTTGTGCATGGTGTCGATCCCCTCGTTGCGGAAGTTCTTGCCGATCTCGTAGACCCGCCCCATCATCCCCACGATCAGGCGCTTCAGGTAGAGCTCGGGCGCGATGCGCAGGAACATGGGGAGCCCCAGGGCGTTGTGGAACGTCTTGAAGGGACGGGCGTTGGCTCCGCCCGCCAGCACCGACAGCGTGGGGGTTTCGACCTCCAGGGTCCCGTGCTCCTCCAGGGTCCTGCGGAAGGACGCGATGATCCGCGCGCGCTTGCGGAAGACCTCGCGCACCTCGGGGTTGGCGATCAGGTCCGTATAGCGCCGGCGGTAGCGCGCCTCCGTATCGGTGAGGCCGTGCCACTTTTCGGGGAGCGGCCGCATCGCCTTGCTCAGCAGCTTGAACTCCTTCACCAGGATCGTGAGCTCCCCGCGCCGGGTCCGGCAGGGGTGGCCGACGATGCCGATCCAGTCGCCCGTGTCGACCCATTTCTTCAGGAACTCGTAGGGAGCCTCGCCCAGCTCGTTGACCTGGAAATAGAGCTGCATCCGTCCCTCCTCGTCCGCGAGGTCGGCGAAGGTCGCCTTGCCCTGCCGCCGCAGCGTCATCAGGCGCCCGGCGGTGCGGACCGTCACGGCGTCGTCCGTCTGCCCCGACTCGAGGTGCGCGAAACGCGCCCCGACATCCTTCAGGGTATCCCTGCGCTCCCATTTCTCCACCACGTAGGGGTCATACCCCTCCTCCCCGCGAAGGCGCCGAAGCTTCTCCACCCTCTGCCGAACGATCTCGTTGTCCGCCGTATCCAACGCGTCCAGCTGTTCCGCCCCGACCGCGCCGGGCCTCTCCGTGCTGCTTTCCACTTACCCGTTCCCCTTTCCCGGGGGCCAAGCCCCCTTATTCCAATTTCAAATCGTTTGCAGACAAGACGGCTTTTGCGAGCCGCAGCGAATGAGCAGACCGCCAACGAACGTAGCGAGTTGAGCGGGTCGCTTGGGTTCTTCACCAGGCGTACAAAAAAGTACGTCGAGCAAGGCGAGCAAAAACGACGAAGCATACGAACGATTTGGAATCGGAATCATTCCGGCAGGGAAGTATGGCTTCCCCGCTGCCACCCCAAAAACAGTCCCGTGTTCTATTCCACGACCCTCAGCGACTGATCGTCCGACAAGGTCAGGCACTCCGACCCCGTCTCGGTGATGAGATAGTCGTCCTCGATGCGGAGACCGCCCCATCCCTCGATATAGATGCCCGGCTCTATCGTCACGACGTCGCCGACCTGGAGGATGTCCTTCGAGATCGCGGAGAGGCGCGGGGCCTCATGGATCTCGAGCCCCAGACCGTGCCCCAGGCCGTGCACGAAGTCCTTGCCGTACCCCGCGTCGGTGATGATCTTTCTGGCGACCGCATCCACGTCGCGGCCCGCGATGCCGGGACGGAGGGCCGCCGCCGCCTCGCGATGCGCCCTCAGCAGGATGTCGTCCAGCTCGACGGCCCTCGGCTGGGCACGGCCCACGGCGAAGTTGCGGGTGATGTCGCACATGTAGCCGTCCACCGTCACGCCGTAATCGAACGTCACGGTGTCCCCGCTCTCGAAGGGCCTGCACGTCGCCCGCGCATGGCACATGGCTCCCCGATCCCCCGAGGCCACGATGAAGTCGTCATGGACCCAGCCCTTCTCCCCGCCCAGCCTCTTGATCTCGGAGAGCATCCGGCTCTCGAACTCCACCTCCGTCATCCCGGGCCTCACCTGCTCCAGGACGGAATCGTAGGCCTTGCGGGCGATGACCGCGGCCCTGCGTATGGCGTCGGCCTCCGTCCCGTCCTTGGAACGGCGCAGCGAGGGAATGAAGGCCGAGCCGTCCACCCAACGGACGGAAAGGGGCCGGAAGACCGCCTCGAAGAGGGCCTGCGACACCTTCTCCGCCTCGAAGGCGACCGTGTGCCACCCCCTCTCCGTCACCGCCCTGGCGACATAGGCCGGCAGGGGCAGATCCGACTGGACGGTCAGGGAGAAGGGCGACTGTTTCGCGGCCTGGGTCCGGTAACGCCCGTCCGTGACCAGGCGCGCGTCCTCCCCGTCGATGAGCAGGGCGGCGGAGCTTCCGCGGAAGCCCGAGATGTAATGGCAGCTCTCCGAGTTGAGCCGCTCCAGGACCATGAGGACGAAGGCGTCCGCCCCCTTCTCGCGCATCAGGGCCCTCAATCGGGCCAGCCGCCCGTTTACGATATCGAAGTCCGTACTCTTTTCCTCGTCCATATTCCTTCCACTCCTCCCTTAAATATCCGTAACAGCGGATTCCACAGTATTTTAACAGAGAGAGGGCAAACGGGAGGACGAATCCGCCGAGCCGACGACAGGCGACGGGCCGGAGCGCCCTCGCTCCGGCCCGTCGCCCGGTCTATCGAATTATTCCATGCGGATATTCATTCCGTGCCACAATCCCCAGCTCCGCCTCATTTGACCGGAGCCCCCTCGGGCTTCCACTGCTCCAGGAAGACCAGCTTCCCGTCCTTCGCCTCCAGGACGGACGCCGGCTTGTTCAGAGGGTCATGGGTCTCCTTGTTCACCGTCCAGACGAAATGCGTGACCTTAAAATCCTGCGTATTCTCGAGGGCATCCCGAATGGCCGGCCCCTCGGCGACGCCCGCCGTCTCGATCGCGTTGGCGATCATCAAGACGACATCGTAGGCAAGGACAACGTTCAGCACCTCCGTAGCGTCCCGATCGTACTCCTTTCTGAAGGCGGCCTTGATGGGGTCGAGGATCGGATCGTCCGCGTTCATGGGGTACACCCAATAGGTTCCCTCCATAGCCTTGCCCGCGATCTCGAACATATTGGGGCTGTACCCGTCCCCCCCCATAAAGAGGGGCTTCCAGTCCATCTCGGCGGCCTGCTTGATCACGAGCCCCATTTCCTTATAGTACATCGTCAGGGCCACCGCGTCGGCCCCCCACTCACGGGCCGCCGTCAGCTGCGCACGAAAATCGACATCCCCACCACGGAACCCCCAGAACTGATTCTCGACCCCAAGGGCCTCCGCCGTCCTTTTGACGTACTCCGTCAGCCCCTCGGAATAGGCATCCCCCACATCGCCGATGATCGCCAGCTTTTTTGCCCCACACTTCTTGATGAGGTAGTCCGCAATCACCTTTCCCTGATAGGGGTCCGTGTAGACGATGCGGAACATGTAGGGCCGCACCTTTCCCGTGTCCGGGTCCACCGTCACCGCCGGGTTCGTCGCCGTGCTCGAGACGACAGGGACCTGTCCCTTGTCGGCAATGGGCGCCACGGCAATCTGAATGCCGCTGTAGTTGCTCCCCCCAATAGCAACGACCTTATCATCATAGATCAGCCTGCGGATGGCGCTGACCCCCTCCTCGGGCTTCCCCTTGACGTCGTAGCAGATCAACTCGAGCGGCCGCCCCAGCACGCCCCCCCTGGCATTGATGTCCTTGACGGCCATAAGCGCCCCTTCGCGCTCGTGCTGTCCCCAGGTCGCCCCCTCGCCCGTCAGGGTCGCCATATAGCCGATCCTGATGGGCTCCGCGGCGAACCCCTCGGTCCCCCACGCGAAGAACGACGCGACAGCCGCCAGCACCACTGCAAATTGCCCCACACGCTTCATCCCACGTTCCTCCCCTGCACTTCAAATCCCCATCGGCCCGCCGGACACGCCAAGGACGAAAGCCAAACCCTGGGTGCGTGTATTATACTTTTGTTTATGAATAAAAGCAATAGGAAAAATAAATTTATTATCTCGGGGCTTTTGACGGTGTGAAATCAGGACCTCGGCGGTATGCACTATAACGAAACGAACACGCTGGTCATCCTCGAACGGCTCGGAGGGGACATGGACGTCACGCAGACGCGAAGCGCACCGCTGCTCCGCTCGTGGCCACGGACAGGGACGGGCCGGAGCGTCCTCGCTCCGGCCCGTCACCCGGTCTATCGAATTATTCCATGTGAATATTCATTCCGTGCCACAATCCCCAGCGCCGCCTCATTTGACCGGAGCCCCCTCGGGCTTCCACTGCTCCAGGAAGACCAGTTTGCCGTTTTTCGCCTCGAACACCGATCCGGGCTTGTTCAAGGGATTGTGAGTCTCCTTGTCGACGGTCCAATTGAAATGCGTCACCTGAAGGTTCTTCGTATTCTCGATCGCTTCCTTGATGGCCGGTCCCTCGGCAACCCCCGCCGTCTCGATGGCGTGAGCGATCATCAACAGGACATCATAGGCGGAGATGGTGTTCGCTATCTCCGTCGCCTCCTTGCCGTACTCCGCCCTGTACTTCTCCTTCATGCCGTCGAACATGGGATCGTCGATATTTATGCTGCTCACCCAGAAGGTTCCGTTCAGCGCCTCGCCGGCTATTTCGGCAATATTGGGGCTGTAGCCGTCCCCACCCATGAAGAGGGGTTTCCAGTCCAGTTCCGCGGCCTGCTTGATCACGAGGCCCATCTCCTTGTAGAGCATCGTCAGCGCTACCGCGTCGGCCCCCCACTCCCGGGCCGCCGTCAGCTGCGCGCGGAAATCCACGTCTCCTCCGCGGAAGGCCCAGAAATTGTTTTCCACTCCGTTCTCATCCGCGGTCTTCCTGATGAACTCCGTCAGGCCCTCGGAATAGGCGTCCCCCACATCGCCGATGATCGCCAGTTTTTTGGCCCCGCACTTCTTGATGAGGTAGTCCGCGATCACCCTTCCCTGATAGGGGTCCGTGTAGGAGATGCGGAACATGTAGGGCCGCACCTTGCCCGTATTGGGGTCCACCGTCACCGTCGGGTTCGTCGCCGCCGTCGCGATGACCGGAACCTGTCCCTTTTCGGCTATGGGGGCGATCGCGAGCTGAATGCCGCTGTAGTTGGTCCCCCCGATCGCAACGACCTTGTCGTCATGGATCAGCCTGCGGACAGCGTTGACCCCCTCCTCGGGCTTCCCCTTGACGTCGTAGCAGATCAGCTCGAGCGGCCGCCCCAGCAGGCCTCCCCTGGCATTGATGTCCTTGACGGCCAAGAGCGCCCCGTCGCGCTCATGCTGTCCCCAGGTCGCCCCATCGCCCGTCAGAGTCGCCATATAGCCGATCTTGATGGGCTCCGCGGCGAACCCCTCGGTCCCCCACGCGAAGAGGGACACGGCAGCCGCCAGCACCGCCGCAAATTGCCCCACACGTTTCATCCCGTTTTCCTCCCCTGTTCTTCAAATCCCCATCGGCCGCGCCGGACACGCCAAAGGCGAAAGCCGATCTTTGGGCGTGTTTATTATACTTTTGTTTATAAATAAAAGCAACAGGAAAAACAAATTTATTTTCTTGGGGCTTTTGACAGTCTGAAGCCCGGAGCCCGGCGGCATGCACTATAATGAAACGAGCGCGCAGCTTATTCTCGAACGGCTCGGTCCCCTCGGGAAAGGACGTGGAAGCCATGAAAGCGGAAGCCATGGAAACGGAGACCCCCTATCGCTCCCTGGAACGGCTCATTCCCATTCACCTCAAGGACAACCCGGCCCCCTACTACATCGCCAACATCCTTCGGGAGGCCATCTATCGCGGCCTGCTGGCGGACGGCGAGCCCCTGCATCAGAGCCTGCTCGCGGAACGCTTGAAGGTCAGTCCCATCCCGCTGCGCGAGGCGCTCCGCCTGCTGGAGACGGAGGGGCTGGTCGATTTCCGCGGCCGGCGCGGGGCCGTGGTCACGGGGCTGAGCGCCGGGGAGACGCGCGAGATCTACGAGATGCTCGCCGCCCTGGAGACGAACGTCCTGCACATCGCCTTTCCCTCCATAACGGAGGAGACGATGGCCGCGGCGGAGAAGCTCCTCGACAAGATGGAGGCCGAGCCGGACTGCATCGTCTGGAGAGAGCAGAACATCCTGTTTCACACCCTGCTCTACGAGTCCGCCGACCGTCCCATGACGCTCGACCACATCGCCCGGCTTCGGCAGCAGGTGGACCGGTACATCCGCCTGCATCTCGCCTCCATGAGGGAGGAGTCCGAGACCCAGCACCGGGCCATCCTCGAGGCGGTCAGGGCAAGGGACCGCGACGCCGCGCTCGAGGCTTTGTCCCGGCACCTGGAGAAGACCTCCCGGGACCTGCAGAACTATATGAGCAAGGAGGAAGAGGAATAACATGGAAAAGACCGCCGGCACCGCTCCACGGAGACGGCCGCGAATCGTCCTGACCCTGATCGAACGCAGGGGACCCCATGGTTGCCACAGAGGGCACAGGGTCGGGGACACCTTCGACTACGACACCGAGCGCGGCAAACTCTGCCCCATGGCCCTGCACACGGGCTTCCCCTACATCGACATCCTGCGCTACGGGGGCTCCATCCCCCCGTGCAGGAGCACGGACTCCATCGCGTTCTGCTGCCCCGATCCGGACGTGATCAACGTCTTTCGCATCGACGCGGTCCCGGCCGACGAAGCCCGATAAAAACGGCTCCGTCCCTCCGCCCGGAGCGGCGGGACGCTTTTTTCGAACCCCTTTCAGGAGGTACTCACGCTCATGAAACGCCCTGTCGAACACAACGATCTTCTCGGCTTCCACTTCCTGTCGAACCCCGCCTTCTCCCCTGACGGGGAGAGGATCGCCTACCGCGTCAGCCGTCCCGACCTGGAGAAAAATGGCTATGCGTCGGACATCTGGATCGCCGACCTCACCGCGGAGACGAACAGGCGGCTGACCGCCTCCGGCTCGGAGCAGTTCTTCTGCTGGAGCCTCGACGGGGCCCGGATTGTCTTCGCCTCGAAGCGGGGCGAACCCAGGTGTTCCCATGCAAAAGGAAACGCCGCGACCCGTTTCTACTCCATCGGCGTCGACGGCGGCGAGGCGGAGCTTCTCTTCGAGATTCCCCACGCCGCAAACGCCATCCAGGCACTTCCCGGGGAGCGCTACCTGATCACGGCGGTCTTCGAGCGCGAGTGCGACGGCCACAACCCCGAGGGCGCGGACATGATGGTCTTAGAGCAGCTTCCCTTCATGGCCAACGGCAAGGGGTACATCGGACAGCGGCGCATCGGTCTGGGCGTCTACGACGGGACGAAGGGCGAATTCACGCGCCTGACCCCGCTCCTGATGGACGTCGCACGGACGGCCCTGAACGCGAAGCGTACCGCCGCGCTGCTCGTGGCCTCGGACTACAGGGACGTCAAGCTTCCCGACAACGCCGTCTACGAGCTGGACCTCGCCTCGGGGGACTGCCGATGCCTTACGCCGGGCCTGGCGTTCACCTTCAAGCACGCCGCCTGGAGCGACGGCGAGGTCGTCGTCACCGCCGCGGACCGCAGGAGCACGGGCGTCAACCAAAACGCACGGGTCTACCACCTGCGGGATGGCAGGCTCGGCTGCCTGACCCCGGAGCTCGACTCCAGCCTGGGGCACGCCATCGTGGCGGACTCCGGCTACGGCTGCTCGGAGCTGAGCGGGGCCATCTTCCCCAGCGGCATGGGGCTGATCTGCTGCGCCACCGACGTCATGAAGAGCCGCATCTGCTCCGTGACGCCGGACGGACGCCTGAAGACCCTGACCTCGGCCGTCTCCGCCGTCATTGACTACGCGGTATCGGACCGCCGCATCGCCTACGTCGCCTACGAGGGGCTGAACCTCCCCGAGCTTCACGTCCTGGAGGGGGGCGCCGAGAGGCGCATCACCGCCTTCAACCGGCCGCTCTTCGAGGAGCTGAGCCTGTCGCAGCCCATCCACGTCTCCGTGGAGGGCGGCGACGGATGGGTCCTGGACGGATGGTACATGCGCCCCGTCAACTTCCGCGAGGGGGAGAGGTACCCCACGATCCTGCACATCCACGGCGGACCCAAGGCCGCCTTCGGGGACGTGTACCATCACGAGATGCAGTGCTGGGCCGCACGGGGCTACGCTGTCATCTACTGCAACCCCCGGGGCGGCGACGGGCGGGGCAGCGCTTTCGAGGACATCCGCGGACGCTATGGGGACGCCGATTACCGGGACCTGATGGCCTTCACGGACTGGTGCGTCAAGAATCTGAAGTTCATCGATCCCGAGCGTCTGGGGGTGACCGGCGGCTCCTACGGCGGCTACATGACGAACTGGATCATCACCCGGACGAACCGCTTCAAGGCGGCCGTCTCCCAGAGGGGCATCGCCAACTGGGTCTCCAAGTTCGGGGGCTGCGACATCGGCTACTACTACGTCGAGGACCAGCATCTGGGAACGCCTTGGAGCAACCCTGAGGCCGCGTGGGCGGAGTCGCCCGTGCGGTATGCCGACCGGGCCCGGACCCCCACCCTCTTCATCCATTCGACCGAGGACTTCCGCTGCGAGCTGAATCAGGGCTTTCAGATGTTCACCGCCCTGAAGGTCCTGGGCGTGGAGGCCAGAATGTGCGTCTTCAAGGGCGAGAACCACGAGCTCAGCCGATCGGGAAAACCCAAAAACCGCCTGGCGCGCCTGCGGGAGATCTGCGATTGGTTCGACAATCACCTTTAGGGGAGAATAGCGGAGGCTGAAACAAGATGAACAAGATCACCTGCATCTGCCTGGGCGTCAGAAACATGGAGAGATCGATGAAATTTTACCGGGACGGCCTGGGATTCAAAACGGACTGCAGGGAGGACAATCCGCCCGTATGCTTTTTCGATACGCCGGGGACGAAATTTGAATTGTATCCCCTGGACCTCTTGGCAAAGGACATCGGCGGGGATGGTCCACTTCCAACAGGAAACGGATTTTGCGGCATTACCCTGGCATACAACGTAGCGGAGAAGAAGGACGTCGATAAGACCATCGAGTTGGTCGAAAATGCGGGAGGAACCGTCGTGAAGGAACCGCAGGATGTCTTCTGGGGCGGTTATCACGCATATTTTTCCGACCCCGACGGCTATTGTTGGGAAGTGGCATGGGGGCCGGATTTTCAATTCGACGAGAACGGTTTGCTGAAATTTTAACGGTTCGGCGATCCGGGCGATCGACCGCGCTCCAGCGACAACAGCTCCTCCAGGGTGACGAACCGGAAGCCGCGGCGCAGCAGTTCCGGGACAGCCTGCCGTACCCCCTCGGCCGTCCCGGATGCGGGGCGGTTCATGTGGCACAGGACGATGTCCCCCGGCCGGACGGAGAGCAGCCTGCGCCTCACTGCCCCCGCGGACAGCGTCCCGCCCTCGTCCCCGTTCACGCTGAACCCTGCGGCCCGACAGCCCAGCGCCTCCAGGATGCGCAGGGCCACGTCATCGTAGTGCGCGGTTCCCGATCGAAAGAAAAGCGGCCGACGGCCCGTCATGGCCATGATGGGGCCGACGTTGGCCTCCACCTCCTCCACGGCCTCCGCAGCACTTGCCGTCCCCTGGATTCCATAGGCCCGGCGGCCCGAGACCGACAGGGGACGGTGCTCCGCTCCGTGGTTGCCGATCTCGAAGAGCGGGTTGCCCGCGAGGGCCCTGGCCGTCCTCGGATGAGCGCGAATCCACCGCAGATTGAGGAAGAGCGTCGCGGGGATCCCCTCCGACTCCAGAAAACTGATCAGCCTCCGGTCGTAATCGTCACGGCCTCGCCTCGCCCCGCCGCAGGCGTCGAACGTCAGGGCCACGACCCGATCCTCCACGGAAGCCCGGCGCAGGATCCCGGGAAGGTCCATCCCCCACGCCACGGGGCGCTCCTCCGCGAAGCGGGAGGCGACGTCCCGAACCGGCACCGCAGCGCCCATGCCGCAGGAAACGGCCAGGGACAGCAGGGCCGCCAGCAGTGCCCCCACGGAAAAAAGCCGCCTTCCACTACCCTTTCCGTCCTCTCTCCCGCTCATCTTCATTCCCCCCATCTCCATCCCTCCCGCCGGCGACATCTCACGCCGGGACAAAATATAGAAATACGGAGAATCGCATTTCATCCTCCCCGTTTCTTGACAAACACCTCGACCGGTCCTAGGATAACATTGTACTGCCCATGAACAAGACCCCATATCGTTTCGAAAGCATCCGCGTCAGACATTCAGATTGCCGAGGAGGACGCCATGATTACGGCTCGTATAGAGGATTACCTGGAGGAACTGTTTCTTCTGGAGAGTACCGGACGCACTGTGACCGTGACGGACTTGGCGGAGCGTCTGAAGATCACGAAGGGGACGGTCACGGCCACCGTCCAGAAACTCGTCGACCAGGGTTTTCTGAATCACGAACGGTACGGGGCGCTGCACCTGACGGACAGCGGGCGCCGTAAGGGGCTGGTCGTATTCCGCCGGCACGAGGGCCTGAGGGCCTTCTTCCACGAGCTCCTGGGCCTGGACCGGGAGAAGTCCTCCGAGATGGCCTGCTGCATGGAGCATTATGTCGACGCCGTGACCGAGGAGCGGCTCTACGCCCTGCTCGAATATTTCCGGCGCGCCCGCGCGGAGCGGGCCCCCTGGGTGGACGAGGCCTTCGCCGCCCTTGAGAAGCCGATCCTCCTGCCGCTACCCCTGACCCTTTCGCCGGAGGGGGTCAAGGGGCAGATTATCCGCATCACAGCCGATGAACCGCTGCGCAAAAAGCTCCTGGACTCCGGGCTGGCCTCCGGGACCAACGTCACCCTGCTTCAGGTCAAGGATGGCGAATACACCGTGCAGGTGAAGAGGCACACGGTGGACCTGTCGCTCAACGAGGCCGCAGCCGTCTGGATTCAGGCCAGCTGACATCCGTCGGCCGGCGCTTATGCCGAACCCCAGACATGAAGGGCGGGCTTCCCAGGAGGACCGCCCTTTTGCATTTCCGACGCCTCCGCGAATCCATCGTTGACAAAGGGCCGCGGTCGGGCTATTGTCAAGTCGCTTTTCGGCATCTAATCATTATTAATTGGAGGTTTTCGATACGATGGACGTCAAGACCGATTTTCGAGAGGTAAAGGTCCGAAGCGGCAAACTGGCCGAGGCTGCCCCCGAGGCGATGAAGGCCTTTGGTTCCTTCAAGGATTCCGTGCTGAAGGAGGGTACGCTGCCCCTGAAGACCAAGGAGCTGATCGCCCTGATGCTCGGGCTGGCCGCCCGCTGTATGCCCTGCATCATGACGCACGCACAGAAGGCCATCGAGGCGGGCGTCACCCGCGAGGAGGTGGCGGAGGCCATAGAGGTGGCCATTCTCATGGGCGGCGGGCCCGCCTCGGCCTACGGCGGGATCGTTTTGGAGGTCTACGACCAGCTGAAGTCGAAGTAGACCATTCCGAGCGGGGACTTCCATGCCCTTTTCGTCCGCTTGTCGCAGGGCACGAGAGGGGCATGGAAGTCGTTTTCGCCTCATTCATTCATTCATTCGTTCATCGGGGAGGACCGCCTATGGATAATCTAGCAGCTTCCGTTCAGGTCGTCTATCCGCTCTCGGCAGCCAAGTCCCGGGACCTGGAGACAATAGCCCGGCATATCGGCGCCGATCCGCGCTCTCTGCGTTATTTTCAGCCCAAGCGAAGGGTCCGTCATTTCTTCGCCCCTCGGGTGGACTACCGCGCGGCGGCGTTCGTCAAGCAGGAGCTTCTGGCGCGAGGGGGGGACGCAATCGTCGCGCGCCACGTCATCGACGGCAGGACGGAGCTCAGCGACATCCTCATGATGGGGACGGACGGACAGCTCGCCGCCCTCCTCCAGAAGCTCCGATCCATGGACTGCTGGGGCCTGAAGTCGCTGAGAACGGCGCTTGCCGAGTCGCTGCAAAACGACGACGTCGTCGAATGGGCGCTCCCTCTGCCCGGAGGGCGCACGCTGACCCTGAACCGGACGACGAGGATCATGGGCATCCTGAACCTCACCCCGGACTCCTTCCATGCACCCAGCCGCGTCGCGGACGAGGCGGAGCTGCTGCACCGCGCGGAGGCCATGCTGAGCGCCGGCGCCGACATCCTGGACCTCGGCGCGGAGTCGACCCGTCCCGGCTCCGCGCCCACTCCCGAGTCCGAGGAGCTCGAGCGCCTGCTGCCCCGGCTCTCGGCGGTCCGCCGGGCCTTTCCCGAGGCCGTCCTGTCCGTGGACACCTACAAGGGCAACGTGGCGTCGGCCGCGGCCGACGCCGGCGCGGACATCATCAACGATGTCGGGGGATTCGGCCTGGACGGGTCCATGCTGCCCTGCGCCGCCCGGACGGGACTGCCCTACGTGCTCTCCCACATCCAGGGAACCCCGGCGACCATGCAGGACTCCCCCTCCTACGACGACCTGCTGACCGAGATCCAGCTTTATTTTCAGGAGAAGATGCACGAGGCGGAGCTTGCGGGCATGAGCCGGGACCGCATCATCCTGGATCCGGGGCTGGGCTTCGGCAAACGCGGCGAGGACAACCTGCTGATCCTGAAGGAGCTGGAGAGCTTCCGTTCCCTCGGCCGCCCCCTTCTGATCGGCCACTCCCGCAAGGGCTTCACGGGTGCAGTGACCCGCGCCGCGGATGCGGCCGGCCGTCTTCAGGGGACCACGGCCATATCGGCCCTGCTGGAGGGACGGGCACAGATACTGCGCGTCCACGACGTCGAGCAGAATCATCAGGCAATGCTCATGGCCCGGGCCATACGAGAAGTCGCCCCATGGCGGTCTTAGCCCTCGGCCTCGGCACGAACCTCGGGAACCGCCTCGGAAACCTTCGCCAGGCGGCACGGGCCATCGAGGAGGATATCGGGCCCATCCTTCGTGCCAGCGAGGTCTTCGAGACGGAGCCCTGGGGTGTGACCGACCAGCCGCATTTTCTCAACGCCTGCCTCTGCCTGGATATCGATGGGGAGTCGGACCCCGAGGCGCTTCTGGCCTCCCTGAAGGCCATCGAGAGACGGATGGGACGTAAGGAGACGATCCGCTGGGGCGCGCGCCTGATCGACATCGACATTCTGTTGATCGGGGACCGCATTTACGAGAGCCCCGCCCTGAGGATCCCCCACCTTCACCTGTCCGAGAGGTCCTTCGTGCTGACGCCGCTCATTCAGATCCTGCCCGGCTGGAGCCACCCGCTGACGGGAAAATCCCTCGAGGAGATGTCCGAGGCCCTGAAGGACGAGCCCTCCCCTCTCCGCATCGGTCCGTTCTGATCGTCCTCAACGGGCGGCGGAGTCCCTTTTCCCCGGCTGGAGTTCCGGGCATCGCCGCGAAAACGATCGGAATGCCGTTGATCCGGAATGGCATTTTTCCTGAACAGCATTTTTCCTGAATGGTATTTTCCCTATGATATGATATGGAGGAGGCGAACGTCGCCTCCGGCCGTGGGTTTACGGCAAACCTCGGGCGGAGGGTGTTCCGCGGCAGTCTCACAATTGCGACTATTGGGGAGGAGATCTCGTATGGCAAAGTTTCGATGCATCCAGTGCAAAAAGGAATTCGAGGAGGACGCGAACGCCGCGACAAAGCGATGCCCCTCCTGCTTCGGCCGCTACCTCGAGTTGGTCTCCGGAGAGATGAAGCGCGGAAAGTCCTGGAGCGCAAAAAGTTTCTCCGTTAAGTGAGGGAGAGCGCCCCTCCTGCGCGGGACCGCCGCAGACAGGGGCAACGATGAAAAGGAGCCGATGCCATGTCCTCAGTTTTGCCGCCGAACGAAGTCAGTCCAAACACCGTTTCCCCTGAGACCGATGAGGCGACCGCCGCCGAAATGGGCATGAAGTCCCCTGCAGAGGAGGCGTCCGAGGGCTACGTCGCCCTGAAATGCACCTTCATCACGTCGAAACAGGTGGGGGACCTGTGCGGGGCGTTTTGTCTGATCTTCGAGGGAACGACGGGCAAGACTCTCTTTCAGGCTTTTTGGGTGACCCATGCGGACTCCCTCGCCGACCTCAGCCCCTCGCAGGGCTGGAGGACCTTCAACAGGCTTTCGTCCCGCATCGGGCCCTACGACAGGACCTGGGGGGACAAACTGGCCCCTCTGATTCCGGAACTTCTGCCCACAGCGGATCGGGCGGAGCTCTATCGGGCGGGACCTCAGGACGCCGAGCGAATCCTGTCCCGGATTTCGGAGGCGATCCGCAAGGGCTACGAACGCGTGAGCCATTATCTTCTGGACGTATCCTGCGATATCGAGCGTCCGGGCAGGGATGAACTTATCGAGGCCGGGCTCCTGGAGGCCCCCGAGGGGAGGGGAGGATCTTCCGAGGAAACGGCTGCCGAGGAAGGCCCCAAATCGTTCTCGGGGATCCTCGTCCAATGCCTGCCCCTCGTCGACCCCATCCACGGCAAGCCCCTTGCGGACCTCGTCCCGGGGGATGTCTTGGAGGTGCAGATTCAAAGCACCGTGGGGGCTGGAGGCCTGGTTCAGCAGTTTCTGCAGGCCACAAAGCAGTCCAGCATATTCCCCGTCGAATCCATTGATCGGCGCAAGGACAAGACCTACGTCTACCTTACGATCAACGAGGAGATGCGCGGCCTCCTGACCCTGACCAAGGACCTGCGCCTTCGGACACGTCTCATGGCGAACGACAGGCGGAGACGGATCGGCCTCTTCGATAACCTGATCTTCCTTCTGTTCCTGGGGTTGGCCCTGGCGGGCTTTTTCTGGGCGATCCGGTACCTGTTTTAACACGGTTCCGCCGCACCTTTACGGTCCCCGTTATTCGCCCCCTCATAAACATGAGCCCGGACGAGGGCATGCTCGTCCGGGCCTTTTTGCATATCATACCGTATTGCGTTCTCTAACCCTTAGCCTGCGTCTTTCCCCTGCGGAGGAGGAACAGCCCCGGCACCAGAAGCGCAACTGCCCCCAGGGCCAGCGCATCGCAGCTTCCGCCGCCGTTGTCCCCACCCTTGCCTCCCTGGTCGGTGGGGCGCACCAGAATGTTCATCTCGCTGGTCTCCGATCGATCCACGATCTTTTCCCTATCCGAGTCACTTTTTATTTTGGCTACCGGTCCAAAGAAAATGGTGTATTTAAGCTGCGCGAGCTGTTCATTATAGTCTGAGCCTCTGTCCCCCAGCTGCTGTTTAGGCGTCACCCGGCACAGGAGCACCCGTCGGGGCAGTGGCACGGGAGCGACCACTCGAGGATCCTCACGAGAGTTATAAAAACCTATATTGGAAGCGTCAAGCATGGTCACGTCCAAAAGATCCTGCACGGACGATGTGGTCTTCGGCTGATAATAGTGCCCGAAGTTGCTTCTCAGGGCATCAAGGAACGCGGCCTCAAACCTCTCTCGGAGCTTCTCTCGAACCTGCGGCGGCAACAAATCGCCGCTAAGCAACTCGTCCGTAGAGAGGTTGCCCGGGACGGGGATGTCGAAGGATACGTCAGGGCGAAGGTCGCCGGAAACCGCGGGATCGCCGGAGATCAGAATATCCAGAGATACAGTTACCGCGACGGGCCAGACGTTGAAATCGCGAATGTCGATAACGCCGTTTCGGTTGAAGTCCACGGCATCGACGGCGAACTCCCGGGACCGCCCCCCATACATGACCATGTTGGACGATTTGCCGATGGGGTTTCCCGTGTCCCTGTCGGCAAACTGCATTTGTATCGGCAGAAAGAAATAATGCAGCCGCGCGTAATCGAAAACTCTCGCCCATCCCGCTGCAGGCGCCATCAAAAGCGCCGCCAGCACAAACACCATACCCAATCTTACCCTGTCAATCCTTCTCACTTCTTCTACCTCCTTGAATGGACTGCTGAACGAACCCCTTGGAATCAGTCTCCCCTGCGGGCCAGCCGCCGGGGAATACGGTCGCCCCGAAGCAGGTCGTCGAGCGTCTGGCGCTCCACAATGACCTCCGCCTGTCCCCCCTTCACCAGCACGACGGCGGGACGACAAAGCCGATTGTAGTTCCCCGCCATCGAGAAAGTATACGCCCCCGTGTTGAACAACGCCAGTACCTCCCCCCGCCTTACGGAGGGAATAACGGCGTTTTCGATCAGAATATCCCCCGTCTCGCAGCATTTCCCCACAATGGAGACCTTTACATCCTCCCAGCCGGGAGGCGCACCCGGCCGATCGGCCACGGCCGCCCGATAGACCGCCTGGTAGAGGGCGGGACGCGGGTTGTCCGCCATCCCCCCGTCCACCCCAACATAGGTTACGCCCGGCAATTCCTTGACCGTCTCGACCCGGTAAAGGGTGATTCCCGCCTCCGAGACGATCCAGCGTCCCGGCTCTATGGAGACGTCCGGGACCTCCAGTCCTCCGGCCTCACAAGCACGCTGCAATGCCTCCATCATGGCGTCGGTAAACAGTTTCAGGGGCACAGACGGCTCGGAGGGATGGGAGCGGGCCCCGAACCCGCCGCCCATGTTCAGCTCCCAAACCCTGAAGCCCAGTTCCTCGCGCAGGCGCTTCATGGCCTCGACGACCCGCGTGACGGACCGGACGTGCGCCGTCGGGTCGAAGATCTGGGACCCGACGTGGAAGTGCAGGCCGCGCAGCGAGATAGAATCACGCTCTAACGCAAGACGCACGGCCCGCGGCAGGAGGTCTCCATCCAGGGGCAGGCCGAACTTGCTGCCCTCGTGCCCCGTCGCGATGTAGGCGTGCGTATGGGGAACGACTCCCGGGGTGACGCGGAGCAGGATCTCCGCCCTCCGCCCCTTGCGGGCCGCGAGGTCCGCAAGCACCTCGAGCTCCATGAGCCCGTCGACGACAATGCGCCCAATCCCCGCATCAAGGGCGGCGTTCAGCTCGGCCTCGCTCTTCGCACTGCCGTGCATCTCAATGCGGGGGGCCGGGAACCCCGCCGAGAGCGCCGTATGGAGCTCTCCCAAGGAGACGACGTCCAGCCCCAGCCCCTCATCCTCCACGATTCGGGCCATCGTCCGGGTCAGAAACGCCTTGCTGGCGTAGCTGGCCGAGGCGTTCGGCCAGCGGTCCAGAAAATCCCTCCTCACCTCCGCGCAGCGGGCACGGATCACGGACTCGTCCAGAACATAAAGAGGCGTCCCAAACCGCGCGGCCAACTCCACGCAGTCCGCCCCTCCCCAGAAAAGATGCGGCACGGCAGCCCTTCCTCCTTCAAAAAACCGGGTATCGGCCTCGCGATTCAGCTCGTCAGGCCATCCAGAGGCATCTCGGTGAGGACCGGGGCCCGAAGCTCCTCCGGGATTTGGAACTCGCCGAAGCTGTCCGTGACGTTGACACGCATGGAGAGGAGCGACTGAATCAAGCTCAACTCCTGCAGAACATGGCTGCTCTTCCGGGCCGCGGGGAATGCGGCGTTGACGACCTGAAAGGCCTCCTCCCCCAGAATGTCCATCCACAGAGCGACACGGCGGACGGCCCGGCCCAGCAACAGAAGCCACCGAAGCAGTCGGGGCGGAGGAAGGCTCGCCAGCGAAAAGAGCATGTGGACGAACACGGACTTCGAGATATTCCCTCGAGGCAGAACCTCGCGGGGCAGCGGCTTTTCGAGATACGACTCGATGCACGAGAAGTCCGCCGGAGCGGAAAACGCCTCTCCCCTGACCATGCAGGCCAGATAAGCCACAAAATGGGCCGGCGAGACGCTCAGGGCATTGCCCATGCGAAAACGCAGATAGCTCCAGACCGATATCCCATCCTCCAGCCGAAACGAGAGCGCCTCGGACGAGCTCGGGAAAAACTGCCCGTCGAACATGGCGTCGACGAGCTTCTTGTCGATGATGTTGCAATAGGGAACCCCGGAGGGCACCACGGGAAGGAGGCACAGGGGATACATCGAATCGTACGGCACGCTCTCGCGGCTCAACAGGCATTCCCTGAGGTTGTTCAGCAAGGGCTGAAGCGGGATCTTTCCCGTGTTGTAAAGGTAGAAACGGGCTCCCGAGACGAACCCCCTGAGCAGTTTGTAGGTGAAGTCCGTCTGTCTGCTGGCGTTCTGCCCCATGGGGTTGGCACCGTACCGAATGAGCTTCTTCATGATCTCGGGGTCCCGCGCGGCCATGAGCGCGGTGGAGTCCCCATAGCCCCGGGTGTTGTAGTCCGCGTTCGCCCCCATCTCCAGAAGACGGGTCACCGTCAGCGGCAGGCCGCGGCGCGCCATCTCCATCAGCAGGGTATCCCGACGCCCCGCTCCGAACGAGGCGGAGTCGCAGTTCCAGCCATTCCGAGCCAGATCCACGACGAGCCGGGAAAAAATCTGATCCCTCAGGTTATGGACGTCCTGAGGGGCGTATCGGGTGACGCCGCACAGGGAGAAGAGCCGAAAATCGGACATGGCGAGGAGCTCCGCCAGGAGGTCCCGGGTCTCGGACAGCTCCCTGGCCCGCGCAATGCGCCCCTGGATGTTCTCGAAATGAAGCGTCACCGCAGACACGATAAGACCTCCTCAGAGACAACGCTGCCCCGCCGCCATCCGGCCGTGAGGGATGAAGCAGATACCGAAACTTATTATATCCTACTCCCTCGAGAGAGGCTCAACGCCACGAAGGACAAATGCTATACTCATAACGTCAATGATAGCATATCCCGGCAGACGAAAAATCCGGCGGTCAAAGTTATGCGTCTTTCAAGCGCTCTGTTCGGGCTCTATTCAGGAAGAGGAAGGCTCCATGTCCGATCGAAAAACTGTGGTCCGTGGAACGAACGTCTCAGCTCTTTTTTTTCGGGCGCCTGAAGGATGGGAGTCCGCGGCGCCGCATTTGCCCATTCCGGAGCGCGGCCCCCGGCGATGACCGCACACACACTCTCTCTCTGGGAGGACTTCATGCGCCTCTCAAACCAGGCGGCCCTCGAGGTCCGCTTCCCGTCGGGGGAGATTGTCCTCTCGGATCGTCTCCTGTCGCTCCTGCGACTCTCCCCCGACTCCCGGCCGGAGAACTTCGGCCAGTGGCACGAGCTGTCACACCCCGAGGACCACGCGGAGACGCAGCAGATGCTGCGGACGCTCTACGAGCCGGACCGGACGGCGCTGTCCTTCACACGACGCTTTTATTGCGGCGATGGAATCTACCGACCCCTCAGGCTCGACGCCTGCATCCTTCGCGCGGACGATGGGGCCCCACTCCGGCTGCTGGGGACCGAGACGGACCTGACCCCCCAAAGGCTCTCGGACCGCCGGGCCGCGGCATGGCGGTCCCTCAGCCAGGAACTGCAGCGGCAGCTCGAGGAACGGAGGGCCGAGAGCGCACGAACGGCCGGCCTTCTCGCGGCGGCGGAGTCCGAGTTGACGAACGCCCGCTCCCGCCTCGCGTCCCTCCGCTCCCTGCTCGCTGCGCTTCCGGTTCCGTTCTGCACGCGCACCCAGGGGACCGTCACCCCGCTCGGCGGCGTCATGGAGGCCCTCTGCTCCCGGGATCCCTCTCTTGCCGATCGGGTCGGAGCGGCGAGGGAAGGGGATCTGCTCTGCATTCAGGATATCTGGGCCCGCACAAGGACGTTTCGGGCCTCCCTGTCCCCCCTGCCCGGCTCGGCGGGAGAACTGGCCGTCCTGCTCGACGTCTCGGACCAGGCCGAGGCGGAGCAGGAGAACCTGAGGTTGCGCCGATGCATCCAGCGCGGCGCCTTCTGCCCCTCCTTCGAGGAAGCCCCCCCGGTGTCCGAATCGCTCCACGGGACCGAGGAAGCCCCGGCAGAAACCATGCCGGCGGCGGAGTCCGTACAGGCGGAGCTGACGGCGCTCCTGCAGTCGGCCCTCGCCGTCCTGACCTCGCGCTCCGTCTCCCCCGAGCTCTCGTCCCGCACGGCGCAGTTCGAGACCCTTCTGGGTGCGGCCGGCCGCACCGAGCTGACCGTCGGCGTCGTCGGGATCACGAGCAGCGGCAAATCCACCCTGATCAACGCGATGATGGGCGAGCGCCTCCTCCCCGAGGAGACCCGGGCCACGACCAACGTAACGGTCCTCTGCCGCAAGGGCGGCATCAGGGCCGTCGATGTCGGCTACGAGGACGGCAGGACCGAACGGCTCTCCGGGGACACCCTGACCCCCCGGAGGCTCGAGGAGCTCACGACGGAGCGAATGAACCCCGGCAACGAGCGCGGGGTCGCCCGCATCGAATGGAGCGGCCCGGGCGCCGCCCTTCCCCAGGGGCTGGTCCTCGTCGATACGCCCGGCCTCGACGCCTGCGAACTGCCCCGGCACTCCGAGCTCGTGCTGCGCCGCATCCTCCCTACCCTGGACATCGTCCTGTACGTCTCCTCCATACGCAGCCCCTTCAAGGCCGCGGACATCGAGCTGGTGAGGACGGTCCTGGAGGCGCGCCAGAGGATGATTCTCCTGCTCACCCAGATAGACCTCGAACGCGACGACCTCGAGGGGGGGCGGGTCGTCCTCTCGCGCGCTCAGAAGCTGGACGCCTACCTGCAGGAGCTGCGCAGGGACGCCGCCCGTCCCGACCGGCCGGAGTACCCCGTCATCCCCATCTCCGCCAAGCTGGCCCTGCGGCACTTTTACGACCGTGATTCCGCCGAATGGCGGGCCTCGAACTTCGAACCGCTGCTCCGCCGGATGACGTCCTTCCGGGAGCGCCTGCTTCACAACGGCATCGCGCTTCGGGCGCGAAGGGCCGCGGCCCTGCTGCGGCGCACCCTCGAGGATCTGGACTCCGCCCTCAGGGATACGGGCGGCGGTGAGTCCCTCTCGACGGTCCTCCGTCAATCCGCCCGGATCCGGGAGCTTCGGGACGCCCAGCGCTGGGTCAGCGCCGAGATATCCTCGGTCCGCAACGAGTGGAAGCGCGAGCTCGCCCCCGAACCGATCATCGGCCGTTTTCTGCGCGAGGCTGAGACGATTCGGACCCCGGAGGCCCTCCGCGAACGCTGCCTGCGCTGGGATGGAGAATGGGCGGAGCTCCTGAGGCGGATGACGGAACGCATGGACCGCGCCGGAGCTTTCTGCGACGAGATGCTCGCCCGCCACGAGCTGTCCCCCGTCAGCCGGCCGGACCCCCTTCCCGGATTCTGCACGGAGCTGCCCGACCTGGACCGGTACATCCGCCACCAGGCCAGCGAGGTACGGACCCGCGGATGGTTCCGGGGACTCTCCTTCCGGCCCGGGAGAAGGGTCGTCCTCCAGACCGTCGATCGGGATCTGTTGACGCGGGAATGGAGGCAGCTCCTGGCGGAACGCCTCGAGATCCTGGACGCCCATCTGAACTGGTGGGAGAACCGGATGAGGGAGACCGTCTGCGATCCCCTCTACGAGGAGCTCGCCCGGGAGGAGACGGCCCTTGAGGACACGAAACGCTCCAGGGCGGAACGCGAGCTCTCGAGGTCCGCGTTTCGGGAGGCGGCGGCATCCCTGCGGGCGGTCGAACAAAAGCTCCTGCGCCTCATCGACGGGCTGAGGCTGGAGGGCTCAATGCCGGCGGAGGACGAGGGGCCGCACGACCTTCCTCCGGAGCCCCCGTCGGGCCTGGAGAGCATTCCGGGAGACGGAAGCGGGGAAAATTTCTTCTCCCCATTTTTTCGGGCCTTCGCGGAACAGGCCATCCAGACCCGTTTTCTGGCCCTCCCCGCGCTGCGCTCACGCCGCCGCATCGTCCTTCTGGGGCTCAGGCGTCACGATTCGCTGCGGCTGCTCTCGCGTCTCGCCCACGACGCCTCGCTGACCGACGTCCCCAGGACGCCGGAGGGCCGGGAGATCGGGGAGGGCGAATGGATCTTCTGCGGCCGCATCCCCCCGGCGATGCCCCACGCGCTCCTGCGCACCCCCTCCTCCTCGTTGGACGACCTGGAGGTGCTCATCGCGCCCTCCGACGCCTTCAGGGGAGAGGCCATGCTGGGCGCGGACTGGGACGACCTCTTCGGGGAGTGGCTGCCCATCGTGCATCTGGACATCGCCCGGGTGGACTCCGGGCTCTCGGACCTCGCCCGTTCCCCCTACGCTTCGGCCCTCGCGAGCGTCCCGGACTGGATCGCCGCGTCGGCCCACGGTGCGCTCTTCGCGACCCGGCTGCCCGACCTCGTCCTGGACGTCCCCGACCGCATGGCCGCATTCACCCGTCTGCGTGGCTTCCGCGGCCGAATGGACTGGTTCGTCCACGAGAACTACGATCCCCGCTACACGGACTTCATCGCCCTGGGCCGCCAGATCGGCGCGGACTCCTCCGACGGGGACCTGGAGACGCTGCTCGACCTGTGGCGCGAGAGCAGCCTGGACTTCGCTCCTCCTCTGATGGAGCACCGGCTGCGCATGGCGCTCCGGGAGATTCGGGAGAGGATGAGGGCCGATGCCCTGCGCCTCCTCAAGCCGGAACCTCAAAGGTCTGATGACGACGAGGCACCTCCTTCCTCCGGCGGAAGCGGGGAACGGGGAAGAAACACGACGGAGCAAAGCCGTTAAGATTAGAACGGTAAGAACGGAGGGAATTTCACTTCATGAAGACGGAGCCGGAGAAATCCGCGGAGGCCGGGAGGCTGGAGGCTGGAACCGGGAGAAATCCTCCCCTCGATCACGCCAGCGCCCGCATCGTATCGGAGCTCGCCGCCAGGCTGCTGCCGCCGCTCAGGGAGGAGCTTTCCGCCCTCCGCACACTGGAGGACGAGGAGAAGGACGCGGCATGGCGGAGGATACGGGAGGCGGTATCCGAGCTCGCGGCGAGGCCGCGCGTCGAGCCGGAGGGGAACCCCGCGCACCGGGAGGCGCTTGCCCGTTCCCTGGAGGACACGAACCGCAGGATCGCCCTGCTGGAGGGGGCGATATCGCAGCTGAAGGCAGCGGTCGAGAACATCGCGGAGCTCCAGAGGGCCCCGGCGTCGTCCCACCCCGACTCCTCGCCCTCCCATGAGGAGGGCGCACCGTTTCCTCCGGGACGGGAGACTCCTCTTTCGGACCTCATGGAAAATCGGATACCGGCCTGGGAGGGGCTGCTGCGGGCCCACAACCAGGCGCAGAGCCGGGAGCTGAACGCGCTCTCGGTGGAGCTGGCCGAACTTCAGAACGAGACCCGGGAGGCCATGGCCCAGACGCTCCGCGAGGCTCTGGAACAAGAGCTGGCCGACTGCAGCGCACAATGGAGCCGCCGACTGGAGGCGCTGCGGAACGATATGCGCACGATGCAGAAACGGCTCTGGTGCGCGCTCGGGCTGACGATGCCCGTGCTGATCTCCCTGTCGCTGCTGTTGGCGCGGATCTTAGGGAAGCGCTGATTAAAACAAGAACGCACATATTGCCAAAGGAAAATATGTAAAACATCTATGGGCAAAAATCTCCAGCGCTTCCCTAAAATTAACATGGGGGCGAAGCCCCCATGCCCCCACGCCGCTATCAGGATAGCGGCGGCCCCGGCAAGTTTCATCCTCAAAACAGGCAAGCTGGGGTACCACCGGGGTGCTTCATGGATTAAATCAGCGTTTTCTTAAGGATCTAAGGACTCCGCCTGTTTGGCCGTCGCCTTGTCCCTGTACATCCTCTGTTCGGCCATATTGATCAGGGAATAGATCGAGGCGTCCTTCACTTCGGAGGACAGAACCCCGCCGAAAGCGAATCGGATCGAGAACTCGTCGTTCGTCCCGTTGTAGCGATCCACGCTCTCGCGGAGCTTCTCATGAAACCTGCGCAGCCGCTCGGGGTCGCTTTTCTCGAAAAACCCCAGGAACTCGTCGCCTCCGTTGCGCCCGACGAATCCATAAGGGGCCGCGGCATCCGCCAGGATGCGGGCGAAAGCGACGATCAGACGGTCCCCCACCGCATGGCCGAGCCTATCGTTGGTCCTCTTCAGATTGTTCAGATCGGCTATGAAACACATCAGGTCGGGTAAGGGGGACATGCCGCGGTACTTCTCGATCTGGAGATCGCAGGACCAGCGGTTGGGCAGGGAGGTCATCGGGTCCCTCGTGGCCTTCTCCTTTAGGAACCTGTTCTGATACAGGAGCTGCATCGACTCGCACGCCTGAAGCAGGAAGCAGACGAGCAGCGCCCCCGCTACGGCGAGCAGGATCGTCCTCAGGGGCAGGGTCAAATCGGCGTTCTGCTCCGAAAGGCGCTCCGCGATGCCGGCCAGGGTATCGGCGCTCTCGAAGAAGCTCTCGCTCAGATCGAACAGGGCCCCCGTCCCTCCTGTTCGCCGGGCCTCCTCGATGGCGGCCTTGAGCTCCTCCCATTGAGTCCGGACGCTCTTCAGGCCCCTCTGATAGGCGGGATCGGCGAAGCCAAGCGGACCGTCCTCGCTCTGCCCCACATCCAGGTCCTCGATGACCCTGTCGATTTTGGACTCCAGAGCGTTGTTTCTCCTCCCCGCCAGCTCCCATTTGACCAGCCTCTGCCCCAGGCCCCGGACGAGCCCCGCATGATTGACGGTACGGGCATTGCCCCGTACGACCTGAACGGAGGAAAACGAAACGACGCTCATGACGGTCAGCCCCACAAAGAGAGCGACGACGACAATATTTTT
>NZ_CAUUGJ010000009.1:0-33877 GCF_963544685.1 uncultured Fretibacterium sp.
CTGGCGGCTAACGCCGCACGACGCTTCGACCCTGTATTCAAAGAATTCTATGACAGGATGATTGCCAGGGGCAAACATCCCAAACAGGCATTAGCCGCCGTCGGCACAAAACTTCTTAGGGTAATTCACGCCGTCATGACTTCGCAGAAACCCTACAATCCACAGAAACTTTTAACCCCTGCTGCCATTTCTCAACTAAACCCTTGACTTTTTCTAGCAGGTCTTCGATACCCGCATCCCTCCTGTCCCCTCCATACGAGCGGCTGGGTTATAATGACCGAAGTTGTCTTTCGAAGTTGTTTCGACTTCGGTTATTTCTCATGAAGATCTTCATGCGAGGAGGTAGGACGTGTGCGTCGTGCGGTATTCCTGTTGTTGCTGACGGCATTCTTTATAGTGATGGGAGAGGGAATCCCGGGGGCAGGGGCCCTCGACGCCGAGAACTTTCCCGATAAGGCGAGCCTCTCCGCCAACAGGATGCGTTTCGACTCGAAGACGGGCGACTTTCTCGCCGCGGGGAACGTGGTCATCAAAGCGGACGGGCTCACCGTCTCCTCGCCCCGCGGAATCGGCAACACCCAGCGCCGGGAGGTGCTCTTCGACGAGGGGGTCACGGCCTCCGGGGACTGGCAGGGCGACCGGATCGACCTCCAGGCCGGCAGCATGGAGCTCTTCTTCGGGGAGCCCCCCACCTGCAGGATCGACAAGGGGGTCCGGGGCGGGGTGGGCTCGATTGCCCTGGACGCGGACCGCCTGACCCTGACCGGGCGCGGCGGCCTGTCCGGCGCCAACGAGGAGGACGGCCAGACAAAGGTTTGGATGACGAATGTCCGGCGCGTGGAGGACCGCGCGATGGGCATCGCCTTCGGGGCGGACTCCGTGGAGGGGATGCTTCGGGAGGGGATCCTGGTCTCCATGACCGCGAAGTCGAAGGTCTGGATCGAGGGAAGGCCGAACCGCAGCGGGGACGCCGTGAGCCTGCGCGGCGACCGGGCAGTCTACTCCGAGGAACGGGGCAGCGTCGTCCTGAGCGGCAACGTCCGCGCAGTCCAGAAGGGGCGGACGCTGACGTCGGACTCCCTCGTCTACTTTCCCGATCAGAACCGCGTGGAGGCCCTGGGGGGAATGGTGAGCCGCTCGGGCACCGCAAGCGCAGACCGCGCGACAATCACCATCGACCTCTCGAAAGAGCCCAAACGGACGCCCGCCGTATCGTCCGACGAGGCGGCAAAGGGAAAAGACGACAAAAAAACGGCGCCCGCGAAAAAGGGCAGGAAGCGATGAGCTCGAAGCGGAACACGAAAAAGGCTGCTCCCGACGCCGTGTCGGTCCCGGCGGACGACGCGGCGACCGGACTCCGGCTCTCCACGCGGGGACTGCGCAAGGGGTATGGAGGGCGCCTCGTCGTCTCGGACGTCGATATCGAGGTCGGACCGGGGGAGGTCGTTGGGCTCCTCGGCCCCAACGGTGCGGGCAAGACGACCTCGTTCTACATGATCGTGGGGCTTATCAGGCCGGACGCCGGCAGCGTCTTCATCGGGGACCGAAACGTCACCGGCCTGCCGGTCTACGCCCGCGCCCGGGCGGGGATCGGCTACCTTCCGCAGGAGTCCTCGGTGTTCCGCAGCCTGACGGTGCGGGAGAATATCGACCTGGTCTGGGAGGAGATGGGGCGTCCCTCCGAGGATGCCACGGATCGGCTGCTCGAGCAGTTCGGCATCGTCCATATCGCTGACACCCGCGGCTACGCCCTCTCCGGCGGCGAACGCCGCCGCGTGGAGATCGCGCGGGCCCTGACCCTCAAGCCCCACTTCATCCTGTTGGACGAGCCCTTCAGCGGCATCGACCCCATCGCGGTCAACGACATCCAGGCCATGATCCAGACTCTGAGGGAACGGGGATACGGCGTGCTCATCACGGATCACAACGTGAGGGAGACCCTCTCCATCACCGACCGGACCTACCTGATCCACGACGGAAAAATCTTCCTGAACGGCTCGCCCGAGGAGGTCGCACAGAACCCCCTGGCGCGCAAGTTCTACCTGGGAGACAACTTCTCCTGGTAAGGGTTCCCGGTAAGGGGATCCCGAGCTTCAGACGGAATCAGTCGGCGGCGCCTTCCTATCGCGAAGGGGATCGACGTACTTCTTCCGATCCTCCAGCGAGATGCGCGTCAGCGCACTCTCCGGCAGGCCGGCCAGCAGCCTCCAGCCCCTATCCAGGGATTGCCCGATGTCGCGGTTCTCGTCCCGCGACTGGCCGATGAAGGTTCGTTCGAACGCGTCCCCGAAGGTGAGGTACGCCTGGTCCTCCTCGGAGAGCTCGTCGCGTCCGACCACCTCGGACAGGGCCTTGACCTCCTGCACCTTGCTGTAGCAGGCGAAGAGCTGGCTGGACAGGCTGGGGTGGTCCTCCCGCGTATAGCCCTTGCCGATGCCGTCCTTCATCAGGCGCGAGAGGCTGGGGAGCGGGTCGATGGGCGGATAGACGCCCGCCGCATCCAACGCGCGCGACAGGACGATCTGCCCCTCCGTGATGAACCCCGTCTGGTCCGGGACGGGGTTGGTGATATCGTCGTTGGGCATGGTGAGGATCGGAAGGAACGTGATGCTTCCCTCCTTTCCCTTCAGGACCCCGGCGCGCTCGTAAAGCGAGGCCAGGTCGCTGTAGAGATAGGCGGGGTACCCCTTGCGGCTCGGGATCTCGCCCCGGCCGACCGAGAGCTCGCGCAGCGCCTCGCAATAGCTCGTGAGGTCCGTGACGATGACCAGCACGTGCATCCCCAGGTCGAACGCCAGGTACTCCGCCGCGGTCAGGGCATAGCGGGGCGTCGCGATGCGTTCGATGACGGGGTCGTCCGCGAGGTTCCGGAACATCACCAGCTTCGACCCCCGCTGCGACAGGCTGGCGGAGAAGGCCGCCGCGTCGTCGTGCCGGATGCCGACGCCGGCGAACACGACCGCGAAGTTGTCGGCCCCCATCAGCTTGGCCTGGGAGGCGATCTGGATGGCCAAACGGTTGTGCGGCAGGCCATTGCCCGAGAAGATGGGCAGCTTCTGTCCGCGAATGAGGGTCATCAGCACGTCGATCGTCGAGAACCCCGTGTTGATGAAGTCCCGGGGATAGAGACGCGCCATCGGGTTTATGGGCTGCCCGTTGACGTTGCGCCTCGTCCCGCAGTAGACGGGGCCATTTCCGTCCAGGGGGCGGCCCAGCCCGTCGAAGGTCCGCCCGAGGATGTCCGGCGAGAGCGAGATCTCGAGGGGATGCCCCAGGAAGCGCGTCCTGGCCGTCGCCGGGCTCAGCCCCTCCGTCCCCGCGAACACCTGCACCATCACCGCGTCCTCGCTTACCATGACGACGCGCCCCATACGGGGCTCCCCGCCGTCGGCGGTCACCTCCACGACCTCGTCGTAGCCAACCCCCGGAATGCCCTTCAACAGGACAATGGGCCCCTTGATACGGGTCATTCCCGTGTACTCCGCAAGGGCCATGCTCTCACTCCCCCTCCGTGAACCCGAACCGGTCACCGCTGCCGCCTCGCCGTTCCCCGTCATCACGCCGTGCCCTCCGAAGCGGCGGCCGCGCCGTCCTCGTCCTCGTGAGCCAGACGCTCCCGGCCGACGAGCGCCAGATGCTCCTCGAGGCGCTTCTCCAGATCGCCGAACCCCTCGCCGTCGCTAAACGGCAGTTCCCGTGCGTGGATAACCTCGTCGAGCTCCTTGATCTTCCGAATCAGCGACAGGGGGCACCCCTCGGCCACCAGGGCCTTCGCCTGCCGATGGAAGTTCAGGATCATCCGCAGAATCGCGAACCCCTTCCTGGGCGGACAGAAGGAATCGTCACTGAAGGAATTCTGCTGGAGATAGCCGTTCTTGAGGAGCGAGGCCGTCAGGGCCACGAGCTTCTGGCCGTCGGGCAGCACGTCCTCGCCCATCAGGCGGATGGTCTGCTGCACGGCGTCGTCCTCCGCCAGCACGGCCCGGGCCTCCTCGCGCAGCTCGCCCCAGGAGGCGTCGATGTTCTTTTCGCACCAGCCGCGGACCTCGTCCGCATACTCGCTGTAGGAGTCCATCCAGCTGATTGCGGGAAAGTGCCGGGCGTGAGCCAGGGAGGCGTCGAGCGCCCAGAAGCACCGGATGAAGCGTTTGGTGTGCCGCGTCACGGGCTCGGTGAAGTCCCCTCCCGGGGGCGAGACCGCCCCGATGACGCTGATGCTGGCCGTCCGGTCGCCGAAGGTCCGCACCTTGCCCGCCCGCTCGTAGAACTCCGCCAGGCGCGTCGCCAGGTAGGCGGGGAACCCCTCCTCCGCGGGGATCTCCCCCAGCCGTCCCGACAGCTCGCGCAGGGCCTCGGCCCAGCGCGACGTGGAGTCCGCCATCATCGCGACGTCGTAGCCCATGTCGCGATAGTACTCCGCGATCGTGATCCCCGTGTAGATGCTGGCCTCCCGCGCGGCGACCGGCATGTTGGACGTGTTGGCGATGAGGACGGTCCGCTGCATCAGCGGCTTTTTGGAGTACGGATCCTCGAGCGACGGGAACTCCTCCAGCACCTGGGTCATCTCGTTGCCGCGCTCCCCGCACCCGATGTACACGACGACCTTGGCGTCGCTCCACTTGGCCAGCTGGTGCTGCGTCACCGTCTTGCCCGTTCCGAACCCACCGGGGATCGCCGCGACGCCCCCCTTGGAGATGGGAAAGAGCCCGTCGATGACCCTCTGCCCCGTGACCAGCGGCTCGTCCGGCAGCAGGCGGTCCCGATAGGGCCTCGGACGCCGGACCGGCCAGTGGTGATACATCATCACCGGCACGATGGTCCCGTCGTCGCGCCGGACCCGCGCCACCACATCCGACGTCTTGCAGAAGCCGGAAGCGACGATGAACTCCACCTCTCCCTCCAGCCCGTAAGGGACCAGAACGCGATGGGTCACCAGGTCCGTCTCCTGAAGCTCGGCAATGACCGAACCGCCGCACACCCGGTCCCCCACCTTGCAGGTCGGGGTCACCTCCCACGAACGGGACATGTCGATCGGGTCGAGCTTCGAGCCCCGGCCCAGAAAGCCGCCCTCCTTCTCCATGAGGCGGTCCAGAGGACGCCCGATCCCGTCGATGATATGCCCCACCAGCCCCGGTCCCAGGCATACGGAAAGAGGCCGGCCAAGCCCACGGACGGGCTCCCCAACGCGGAGCCCCGTCGTGTCCTCATAGACCTGAACGACCCCGCTGTCCCCATCCATCTGAAGGATCTCGCCCATCAGGGCAAGCTCCCCCACCTCCGTCATCTCCCCCATCGCAAAGCGGGAGAGCCCCGAGGCACGGACGACGGGACCGTCGATCATCGTGATGCGGCCCATCCGCTCGGCCGCTGCCTCCATGTTCTTCACCCCGATCTTCATCCTCTCACAGATCCGAATCCACTCACAGCTCCGCAAGGACGGCTTCCGCCACCGCGTCCGTCATTTCCTCGATCTTCGCCCTCCAGTCCGCCGATATGCGCCACCCCTCATCCTCCGAGAAAAGGACCACCCCCCCGAGGATGGGCTCCGGCGTGTCGTCGAATCGGACGTCCAGCTTGGGGAAACGGGTCCTCAGGGCCTTGGCTATCCCCTCCCCCAGCGGAGCGTCCTCCGCACGGAGCCGCAGCCCCACCCGACCGCTGCGCAGGCGCTCGCAGACCTCCGCGGCGACGCCGGTCAGGATGGCGTCGTAATCGTCCCGTGCGGACAGCCCCACCAGCGCCTTCTGCAGGGAGGCCAGGGCCTCCTGGACCAGGCCGCACCGGAGGCGCAGCCGTTCCCTGTCCCGACTGGTCCCGGCCTCCACGAGCCGCCGGTCCGAGATGTCCTGGGCCTGCTTCACCGCGTCGTCCCGGATACTCCGCACCGTCGCGTCCAGCTGCGCCGTGTGGTCGGCCAGCCAGCGCTCCGCGCACGCCTCCGCCTCCTTCAGGATGCGCTCGCGCTCCTCCGCCCCCCTGGAGAGGATGGAAGCGCGGAGCCCGTCCAGTTTTTTTCTCTCGTCCCGATCCCCGTCCGGGGCAAAACCGTGCGAGTTCCCGCCGGGAAGAGGGGCGCCCTCCCGCTTCATTCAAGCCTCACCCCTATCGCCTCGCGGATGTACCGCGTCAGAAAATCCTCTTTCCTCCGACTCCCATGCCGATCCGGAATCTCGACCAAAAGGGGCGGTTTCCCGCTCCTGCGCATCTCGACAACCTTGTCGGGGACGGTCTCCGCCACGATCTCCGTCACGAGGAGGACGCCGAGGTTCCTCATCGAAAGGGCCTGAGAAAAGGCTTTGAGGCTCTCCTCCCGTCCGTGCGCCACGACCCCCTTGATCCCGGCCAGCTTCATCAGCACCAGGGTGTCGTGGTTGTCGCTGATCAGGAAGGCCTTCATGGCGGTCTAAATCCGCCCCAGGATGAACAGGGAGATGACGAGCCCGTAGATGGCGATTCCCTCCGCGAGCCCGATATAGATCAGCGTGGTTCCGAACATCGAGGGCTTCTCCCCCACGACCCCAAGCGCCGCGGCGCCGACGAACGCGACGCCGATGCCCGCACCGACACAGGCCAGGCCCGTCGAGAGCGCCGCGCCGATGAAGCCCATCCCCGTCGCGGTCCCGGCGGAGGCTCCGGACTCCTGCGCGAAGGCGGCCGCGGCCGAGAGGCAGAGCATCAGCATGGACACCCCCATCCAGGAGGCCAGGGCCCTCCTCGGGGCACGGGGAACGCGCCCCGTCCTCCTTGTCCAAACCCCATAGCCGACCAGCACCGCAGAGGAAACCGCAACCCCAAGAACACTCAGCATCCCAACCGCACTCCCTTCCCCGCAAACAACTCCAGCGAGCTTTCCTTCAATCCGCAAAACATCAATCCTCAAAACCTCAATCCGCGCGTCCCCGTTCCTGCGCGCTCCTCCTCCAGAGGACGGGACGAAACTCCCGCCCCCCGCCATGATAGAACTTCCCGAAAAATTCGTAGTACTCCAGGCGCAGCGTCTGGATAAACACGATCAGTCCCTCGAGCCCGATGATGACGAGATGCCCTACCACTAAGACAAGCGCGTGGAACACCTTGCCGCCGGGCACGTGCTCCACCATCTGCCCCAGCATGAACACCGCCGCGCAGAGCCCCGCATGGTTCAGGGCGAACGCCGCCAGACGCACGAACGACGCCGTGTTGCTGATGAAGTTCAGCAAGGCATGGAAGACCGAGAACAGGTGAACCACGCCCCCCTCGTCCACGGACTCCCCCCGGAACACGCGGCCGGCCAGGACGTTTCCAAGGAGCATCGCGCAGAGGAGCAGGACGAGGGCGGCAATGAAGATCCGGCTCACCCAGGGGGCGAGCGTCCCCTCGAGGGACAGGACCCCAAAGGCCAGAGCCAGCCAGTAGAAGGCCAGCCCCGTCACCCCCTCGGGGGAGAACACGGCCTCGCCCCACTCCCTCCTGCGGGCCAGGGACCGGATTCGGAAGAGGATGCCGAGCGACAGGAACGCTATCCCCACCCCGACCGCTACGGGGAGGAGCGTGTTCACGTGTTTCATGGGGGATATCCAGAGGGGCGGAATCAGCTCCTCGCTCCCGAAGACGCTGCCGTAGAGGATACCGAAGAGGACCGCCGAGGCCCCGGCCACCTTCATGACGGACGCCAGGGGCCTCCCCATCCAGCCCCTCCGCTCCATCAGCCACGTGCCGAGGATCAGGGCGAGGCCGTGCCCCACGTCCCCGAACATGAAACCGAAGAACAGACAGAAGCTGACCGAGACGACGAGCGTCGGGTCCAGCTCGCTGTAGGAGGGCAGGCTGTAGAGCCTCACGATCTCCTGGAACCGGCGCACCACCGGAGCATTGCGCAGCAGGGTGGGAATCTCGCCCCCCTTCGACTCGAGGGAGGCCCCGTCCTCCATGAGGACGACGGTATGGGGCGCCTCCCGGCCCGCCAGAGCGCACAGCTCCCCGCAGGCCTCCTCGGGCATCCACCCCGAGACGACCGCCATGTCGTCGAACTCGCCCCCCATCCGGCAGAGCGAGTAAACGCGCTGCATGGCATAGACCATGCCGTAAAGTCTCTCCAGCTCGACACGGTTCTCCCCGGTATAGAGGACCGGCATGTCCCGGCACCTCCCGATCTCCGCCTCCAGAGAATCGAGGCGGGCGGACAGCTGCGCCCCGCCGCCGGCCGCGAGCTCCTGGATCGCCGTCTCGAACACGCGCATGTGCACCCCGGTCAGAAGCTTCTCCAGCGTCGCTCCATAGGAGGACTCGCAGAACGCGGCCACCGTCGTCCTCCCCTCGTCCTCGAAGAGCGGAAGGAGCAGGGCGGGCCCTGCGGAGGCGATCTCCCTCAGCCGCTGCCAGTTCTCCCCGGTAAGGCTCCCCAGGACCACCCGGCAGCAGGAGGATGACGCCAGCAGGGAGGGCGGAAGCCCCAGCGCCTCCAGGGCATGGGCGAACTCAAGCATGGCCCTGCAGCGCCCGTGCTCCATCCGAAGGTGCTCCAGCCTGGCCTGCCAGACCTCGGCCAGGCGCGAGAGCCGGTTCACGCGCTCCTCCAATTCCGAAAAGGAAACCTCCGTAAAAGAAATCGCCGAAGAGGGAATTCCGGAGGCTCCGTCCGGCGCCCTTCGGCCCGGAGCCGGGGCCGGGTTCCCCGCCAGCCCTCTCAGCCGCTCCAGCTTCTCCAGCAGCGCGTCGCAGCGGCCGCTCCGGCAGGCCCGAATCCGGGAGCTCAGCCTTCCCCCGGACAACATCACCTCGGGGGACATCGGTTCAAAATCTCCGGCCTCCAGCAGCCTCAGCGCCATCGCCTCGATCTCGTCCCGGGGGCCGACAAGGGAGACCCCCGCCATCCTCACGACGGCCATCAGCGCCCGCCTCCTTCCCCACCGGCCAGGTCGTTCAGGATCAACAGCCGACCGACCCTCCTGCGATCGTAATCGTATCGCACGGCCTCGATGACCGTGATCAGGTCCCGGACCTCGAACCCCTTCAGCATCAGGTAGGCCCCGACGTTGTGCCATCCCGGGGCCCCGGACCGGAACATCTCCCCGGCGACGCGGCGGAGGGTCCTGCACAGGTGAAGCTCCACCTCCTCCTCCCTGAGGGAGGGGTCCGCCTCGTCCGAACGGAAGAGGCCGGCATAGGGCGTGCCCTCCAGAACGCCGTCCCAGGCCGAAAGCTCCGAGAACGCGGCGCGGGAGAGCAGGTCGAAGTCCGCGCGGTAGCGGGACCGCGTCACCGTGGCCAACGCCTGTTCCGGCGACAGGCCGAAGAAACGCCTGCAGCGGTAGATCCAGTAGAGGTTCACCAGGTCCACGCGAACCCCCACCAGCCGGGCAAGCAGGCGGCCCTCCAGCCCCCCGACCGGAAGGACGGCCCCATAGAGGCTGTCGAAGTAATACCGGTCCAGGGCCATCCCCAGCGCGAAGGATACCCTGCAGGCGTCCTCCCCCGAGACCTCCGTCCCGTCGTCTTTGACGGGGAGCGTCTCCTTCAGCGCCGCACGCAGGCGCTCGTCCCGGATCGACGCCAGCATGGCCCCCGTCGTCCGCGCCGCCAGAAGCGCGTTCCGGTCCAGGAGGGTCGACCGGAAGTCCGGGAACAGCCCGAACATCCGCTCCTCCTCCCGGGCGGCCGGGTCGGAGCCGAACCTCCGGCGGAAATGGTCCTTGAAGAGCTCGATATCATAGGCCTGGAGCCACAGGTCCAGGAGGCGCCGACAGCCCGCCCCCATATAGGAGCGAAACGCCAGGGCGTCGCGCAGCAGGGAGGTCTCGAGGCGGAACTCGAGCTCCGTCCGGCGGACGTCGTTCAGGGACAGGCCTTCCAGGGCCTTCCCATAAGGGGTCGCGTCGAGGGACGCCGCGACGGCGGAGACGGACGGCTGTTCCAAGAGGCCTCGGAAATCCTTTGACGACAGCAATTCGGACCGGCGCACCCGCGCTTTCGCGGACAGGGCGATGCGGCCTCCTCCGCCGAGCATCATCGTCAGTCTCCGCGGGAGGCGTACCGGGCGGCGATGTCCTCCGCCATCCTGGCAATCAGGGCGGGCGCTTTGCGGTCGTAGTTTTCGCGCATCCTCTCGCGCCCCCTTCGCCCCATCTCGGCGATGTGCAGCGCCTCCATCTCCGCGGACTTCCGTGCGGACTCGATCTGGGCCATGGCGTCGCTGTGCGCGGCCTTCAGACGCGCCTCCCGGTCGCAGGCAAACCGCTCCTGCGCGCGCCGCATGACCTCCTCCGCCTCGCGTTTAGCCGAGTCCCGCTGCTTCCCCGACTCGTCCTCGGCCCTCAAAAGCACGTCCAGGACCTCCGTCAACGTCAAATCCATCTCACGACCTCCGAAAACAGCCCGAATGACGCGAAGCCTACAAGGCCCCTTCCCTACATCTCACGCCCCGAGGAGAGCTTTATGCGCGTCATGTCCTCGCGCTCGTTCTCCTCCAGGGCCGCCGCAATGGAGCGGACCTGGGCCTCGCAACGGGGGATGAACACCTTCTCCAGCGCGTTGACCCGCCGCACCGTCCTGCGTATCTGCATGGCCAGCCGGTAGACGCTGGTCTCCACCTCCGCCAGCCGCGCGATGAGCGGGACCAGGGAACGGGCCTGGACATACGCGTTGTCCAGGACGGAGGAGGTCCCCGACATTCCTCCCAGGGAATAGACGGGGCTGCAGACGGGCTCCAGGGGATCCACCTCGGGAATGTCCATCCCCATGATGGAGCGCAGACGAATCACGAACCGGTCCTCCTCCGGAACGATGCCCGCGACCCTCTCCACGTTCTCGATCCCCATGGCGATATTCGCCATCCGGAGCCCCGAGTAGGCCCCGGCGAAGATATCGCGCATCCCGCTCTGCACCTCCCGAACCTCCTCGATCCTGCCCGCGAGCTCGGCCATGAGGATCCTTCGCTTCTGTTCCAGGAGATCGTGTCCGCGCCGCGCCAGCTTGAGCGCGGCCTGGATACGGGCCATGTCGCTGCGCGTCGCCGCAGCCTGCCTGGACATCTCTCATCACTCCCAACGGTAAAGGAGACCGCCCCCGTGCTCCCTCGCACGGCCCGGCGGCCCGCCCCAGATTTTAGCGCGAATTTTCGTTTTATACCCGGAAAAACGACCGATCACGCCCCCGCGGAGTAGCGGCCCGGGCCGGCCGGAACCGCGAGGCCGGCGGCGGAGAGCGCCATCAGACAGCCCTGAAGCGCCGCGAGGTCCAGCCCGCTCTCCGCCATCAGGTCGTCGGCCGTCCGGCCCCCCTGCCGCTGCAGCAGCGCCAGCACGACCTTCTCGTCCGTGGAGAGCTCGGGAGGGTCCTCCGGCGGCGCCCCGAGGTCCAGCATCAGCTGTCCGTACCGCCCCGAGATGCTGTGGATGAACTCCTCGACGTCGACCAGCGGCTCCGCGCCGTCGCGCAGCAGTCGGTTCGACCCCCTGGCGACCGTCTCCGTGATGCGCCCGGGGACGCACCAGACCTCGCGCCCGATGTCGAGGGCGAGGCGGGCGGTGATCATGGCCCCGCCGTCCTCCGGGGACTCCACCACGACGACGCGCCCCGCCATGCCCACGATGAGGCGGTTGCGCTCGGGGAAGCGCCAGGGGTCCCCGCCCGTGTCCATCGGGTACTCCGAGACCAGCGCCCCACGCTCCGCGATCCTGCGGAACAGCTCCCGGTGCTCCGAGGGATAGACGCGGTTCACGGCCGTGCCCAGCACGGCGACGGTCCGTCCCCCCTCCGCCAGGCATCCGCCGTGTCCGGCGGCGTCGACCCCGCGCGCCCCGCCGCTGACCACGAGATACCCCGAACGCGCGAGGGCACGCCCCAGGGATTCGCCGACCGACTTGGCGTAGAGGCTGCACTTCCGCGTCCCCACGACGGCGATGGAGGGCGCGCACGAAACGTCCAGGTCCCCTTTGACGTAGAGCCCCACGGGCGGCTGCGCGAGGTCCCTCAGCCGGGGAGGGTATCCCTCGTCGTCGGCCGTCAGAAAGCGCGCGCCTTCGCGCTCCGCCCTCTCCAGCTCCCGCTCCGGCCAGTCCCGCTCCCGCAGGAGCCCCTCCAGCTTCACGCAGGCGGACGGCCGAAGCCCCAGCCGTTTCCAGAGCGCCTCGCCATCCGTCCAGGCCGACTCGGGACCGTATTCGTCCCGCAGCGCCTCGAACACGGACAGCGGAGCCCGCGCGGCGTTCAGCAGCAGCGCGGCCCGAAGCAGCGGGTTCATGCCCCGGCCGCCTTACCCTCTCTGCCCCTTCACGAACCAGTCCCTGCCCTCGACCAGACGGGCCACGAGCATCGCGGAGCAGGTGTCGCCGGTGGCGTTGACCATCGTGGCCGCAGGGTCGACCAGGAAGCCCAGGGTGGCGATGATGGGGAACGCCTCCGGGGGAAAGCCGTAGAGGCTCACGATGAGCATCTCGCCCACCAGCCCCCCGCCGGGGATGCCGGAGAGCACCACGCCGCTGAGCACGGCGACCGCAACGGCGCTGGCGAAGGTCCCCGTCCCCTCGAAGGGCATGTTGAAGACCCCGAAGAGGAAGGCGATCTTCAGGATGCCGCTCAGGCAGGATCCCTCCATGTGGGCCGTCGCCCCGATGGGGAGCACCACCTCGCCGATGTCGTCCGGTATCCCGATCCTGCGGGCCGCCTCCAGGTTCACGGGCAGGGTGGCGGTGCTGCTCTGGGTCCCCAACGCGGTCACGGCGGCGGGCAGGATGTTCCTCCAGAAGGTCGCCGGGCCCCTGCGCCCGGCCGCCCAGGCGGAGTAGAGGGTGAAGGCGGCGAAGAAGTAGGCGAGGGTCGTCACGTGGTAGATCACCATGGAGCGGAGATAGGTGCCCAGGAGGTTCGGCCCGAAGTCCCCGACGAGGGCGGCGAAGTAGGCGGCCAGACCGATCGGCGCGTAGTACATGATGATGTTCACCAGCTTCAGCATGGCGTCCGCCAGGACGGATATCCCCCGCGCCGCGGCCCTGCCCCGCTCCCCCAGCAGCTGGAGGCTGACGCCGAAGAGGACCGAGAAGAGGATCAGGGGAAGCATGTGGCTCCTGGAGAGGAGGTCCTGGAAATCGCTGACGGTGATCGCCTTGACGATCTGGTCGGCCGTGCTCAGGGGCTGCAGGTTCTCCGGCGGCGTCAGGGGGATGGTCGTCCCCGCAGCCGGGGGATAGAGCCGTACGGCCGCCAGCATGAGCAGGGCCGCGACGGCCCCCGTGACGAGGAACACCACGACGAGGGACCCCATGACGCGGCGCAGGCGCTTCATCGAGGACATGTTGGACACGGCGCCGCAGACCGTCGTGAAGACGAGGGGAACGACGACCATGAACATGGCGTTCAGGAAGATATCGCCCAGGGGTTTGAACATCAGGGCTTCCTTGCCCATCGAGGCGCCCAGGACGCAGCCCAGCGCGATAGCGGCCAGCAGCGTCAGAGGAAAACGATAGGACCTCCAAAAGCTGTTTCCCTGTCTTTCCGACATCGTTGCACACCCTCCTTCGACCCGACTCGGGTCATCGTCATGGACCGCGGCCCTCAGCCCTCTCCCGACCGCAGCAGCCCCGGAAACCAATAGCGTTTGTTCGCCGCCCTCCTCAGCGCGTCCCAGGAGGCGAGGATGCTCACGGCCTCGTTGGCGACGCGGACGCTCTGGTCGATGCCCTCATAGCGGAACGTGTCCTTCAGGCGGTGGGCGACCACCGCAAAGACCGCCCCGGCCCGGAACCCGTAGAGCCCCGCGAGCGTGAAGACCGTGGCAGCCTCCATCTCCAGATCGAGGACCCCGGCGCGCCGCAGGTCGTTCTTCATGTTTTTTCCTCGTTTCCCTTCATGGGGCCTCATGCCTCGAACTGTCCCCGAACGATGTTCTTTCAAAGGACTTTTTTTCAAAGGACTTCGGAGCAGTAGGCTGCATCGTGATGACTTTCGTCGCGATCCTTCCGACAAAAGCGCGATCGTGTTCCACGAACAACAGCGCGGGCTTGAACGTCAGCAGAAGCTCTTCAATTTGAATACGCGAAAAAACGTCCACAAAATTGAGCGGTTCGTCCCAGATATAGAGGTGGGCACTCCGACTGAGGCTCACGGCGATCAGCACCTTCTTCTTCTGCCCTTGGCTGAGCTCCGACATATCGACATCGAGCTTCTCCCGGACGAGATCCATTTTTTCCAGAAGCGCACGGACCAAGCTCTCATCGAGCCCCTCTCGCCTTGCGTAGTCCGAGAGCCGTCCCCTCAGGAAAGAGGTATCCTGAGGCACGCAGGATAGGGAGAGCCCCGACGCCCGGTGCAGTTCCCCACAAAAATCCAAGTCTTTCCCCTCGATCAGCTTCAGGATGCTGGACTTTCCGGTTCCGTTTCCCCCGATCAGGGCAACGCGCTCGCCGCACCCGACCTCAAAACCGACATCCCGGCAGGCGACGTGACCGCCGTAGCGGATCGAGACGCCCGAGACCCGGACAAGCGTCTGTGCATGATACCGCAGAGGGCGCAGCTGAAGCGCCTGCGTTGTCTCAACGTTTCGGAGCAGTCCCCTTTTGGTCTCGATCGCAGCCTCGAGCCGGTTCTCCAGATTCTTGGACCGTTTCATCATCTTCGCGGCCTTGTGACCGACAAACCCCTTGTCCAAGGCGCCGCGTTTGCTCCTCTCCACCCTATCCGACCATTCGGCGGTGCGGCGGGACGCCTCCTTCATCCGGCCCATCTCCCTCTCCAGTTTTTCGTTGAGGTCCCGTTCCATACCGTCCTGCAGCTCCCTGTTACGGAACCAGGAGGAGAAGTTCCCCTTCTGGAGTTCCACCCCGGATCGATTCAGGGCCAGAATATGGTCAACACAGTCGTCCAGAAGCGTCCGGTCGTGCGACACGAGGATGAAACCCCGCTTGGACCGCAGATAATCGACGACGACCGCACGGGCCTCGGCATCCAGATGGTCGGTCGGTTCGTCGATGAGCGCGAAAACATCCTTCTCCAGAAACAAGGACGCCAGAAGCACCTTGGTGCGTTCACCGTGAGAAAGCGCCTTGAAAGGACGAGACAGGATCTCCTCCGGGCACTGAAGACGGGAGAGCTCGCGCTTCAGAGCCCAGAGCGGCCGGTCAGGACAGCGTGAGTCCAGAAGAGCCAGAGCATCCCTCTCTTCGTCCACGGATGGAGCGGGGAATCGCCGGGTTTGAAGACGGGGCGTTATCGTCCCCTGATATTCGTATTTCCCCTGGATCAGATCCAGCAGCGTCGTCTTGCCGCGCCCGTTTCGGCCAACGAGCCCCAGCTTCCAGTCCGTGTCGATCCGGAGCGAAAGCTCCTTGAAAAGCGGAGCCGGAGCGCCCGGATAGGCGAAGGTGAGGTTGGAGATGGCAATCTGCGTCATGGAGACCTCCCGATCAGGATAAAAAAGCGGCGCGGAAGCAGCCCCTCGACAAACCCGCGGCCTCAGCTTCGCCCCGAACCCAGCAGCCCCGGAAACCAATAACGCTTGTTCGCGGCCTTCCTGAGCGCGTCCCAGGAGGCGAGGATGCTCACGGCCTCGTTAGCGACGCGGACGCTTTTGTCGATGCCCTCATAGCGGAACGTGTCCTTCAGGCGATGGGCCACCACCGCGAAGACCGCCCCGGCCCGGAACCCGTAGAGCCCAGAGATCGTGAAGACCGTGGCGGCCTCCATCTCGAGGTTCAGCACCCCGGCGCGCCGCAGGTCGTCGATCCTGTCGCGGGACGCGGACTGCATGTAGCCGCCAAACCCCGGCCGGGCCTGTCCGCAGTAGAAGGAGGCCGTCGAGCAGCCGACGCCGACGTGATAGACCACGTCCAAGCGCTCGCAGGCCTCCACCAGCGCGGCGGTGACCTCGTAGTGCGCCTGGGCGGGATAGGAGAGATCGACGTAGTCCGGGCTGGTCCCGTCCCGGCGCATCGCGCCCGTGCAGACGATCAGGTCGCCGCACTCGATCCCCTCGGCGATGGCGCCGCAGGACCCCACGCGGATGAAGGTGTCCGCGCCCAGGGCGGCCAGCTCCTCGAGCGCGATGGACGTCGAGCCGCCCCCCATGCCCGTGGAGCACGTCGTCACGGGGACGGAGCCGATCGTCCCGCTCCAGGTCCGATGCTCGCGGTGGTTTGCGATGAAGCGGGACTCGGTCCACTCTCCGGCGATGGCGTCCGTCCGCTCCGGGTCCCCGGGAAGGAGGACGTAGCGGTTCACGTCCCCCTTCCCGCAGCGGATGTGGTACTGGAGCTCGCCCTCCATCACGGGGCGCTCCGCGCTGTCTGCGCGCCAGCCTCCGGTCATGGTCTTTTCCTCCTCTCATTCCATCCTCAATCATTTGTATGCTTCGTTGTTTTTGCTCGCCTTGCTCGACGTACTTCTTTGTACGCATTCGCGGCGGCTCGCAAAAGCCGCCTCGCCTACAAATAATTGAGAATGGAATCAGTAAAATTCTAGAGGCTCAGGATTCTTCCGGCCCCGTTCAGGGCCTCGACGATCTCGAGCATGTTGGAGATGACGCCGACCCCCACGCTGTCCACGATCCCGAAGTGGTTGACGCAGGTCCCGCACACCAGGATGTTCGTTCCCTTCCGCTCCAGGTTCTTCAGGTGGTCGCACGAGGAGGAGTCGAAGAGCGCCAGCTTCACGCCCTCGTTCATCAGGGCCACGGTCCGGGGCGGGAGGGCCAGCTGGGAGAGCGCGCCCAGAAATCCCTTGACGAGGATCTCGCCGAGCTCCTCGTCGCTGCGTCCCAAGGTCTTGCCGGTGATCAGGACGGCCAGCCCCTCCGCAGGTTGCGGTACGGGCATCGGAGCGGCCCGCGCGGGGGCCGGGGCTTGTGGTGCCCGGGCTGGTGACGCCGAGGCGGAGGGCTCCGTTTTTTTGCCCGCCGTCAATTTCAGGCGGCCGTCGTCGTCCTGGAGGAGGACCCGAAAGCCCCTGTCCTCCAGGAGGCGCTTGACGTTCGTGGCCGCCTCGGGATTGTCGACGAGGACCTCCAGCTCCTCCGCCCCCTTGTCGAGGGCGGCCTTGGTCATGGCGACGGGTTTCGGGCAGGGCTTGCCCATGGCATTGACGACGATCATCGCGGTTACCTCCAGTTCCTCCCGGAAAAAGCCGGTGCAAAGCCCGACGATGGGGCTTCGTGATTTGAATCGAAGTTTCCTCGAATCAGCGTTTCCTTAGAGCATTCCGTCTTTATTTTATTATAGAATGGTTGCAGGAAACTATCCAGAGCACGACAGTGTGAAAGAGACGACGAGGAGCGGGCCTGCTTATGATCGAGGACATCAGGAAGAAAATGCGTGAGATCCCCGGCATGGACATTCTGCTGGCGCAGGATTGGGCGTTGCCGTGGATCGGGGAGCTGGGGCGGGAGACGGTCAAGCGCGTCCTGAACGGGGAACTGACCCGCATCCGGAGGCGAATGCTCGCCGGCGAGGACGCGGACATCTCCGCGGACGCCCTGAAAAAAAATTTCGAGGCCCTGCTCTCGAGGGAGGGGCTGCCGCGGCTGCGCCGGGTGATCAACGCGACGGGGGTGGTCATCCACACCAACCTCGGGCGCTCGCTCCTTGCGGAGGAGGCGGTGGCGGCCGTCATCCGCACGGCGGGGAGCTACAGCAACCTGGAGTACGACCTGACCAGGGGGGCGAGGGGCCAGCGCAACGCCCACGTCGAGGAGCTTCTCTGCGCCCTGACGGGGGCCGAGGCGTGCCTGGTCGTGAACAACAACGCCGGTGCGGTCCTGCTCTGCCTCGCAGCCCTGTCCCGGGGGACCGAGGTGGTGGTCTCGCGCGGGGAGCTCGTGGAGATCGGGGGGACGTTCCGCATCCCCGACATCATGGAGCTCTCCGGGGCGGAGCTGGTCGAGGCGGGGACGACGAACCGGACGCACCTCAAGGACTACGCCGCGGCGATCTCCGAACGGACCTCGATGCTCCTCAAGGTGCACCCCTCGAACTTCAGGATGGACGGCTTCACGGCGGCCCCCGAGCGCTCCGAGCTCGCGGCGCTCGCGCACGAGCGCGGGCTGCTCTTCATGGAGGATGCCGGAAGCGGCCTCCTGGTCGACGGCCGCGCCCTGGGGCTGAGCGGGGAGTGCGATGTCCGCGCCTGCATCGAGGCGGGTGCGGACATCGTCACCTTCTCCGGCGACAAAATGCTGGGCGGGCCGCAGATCGGCGTCATCGCAGGGCGGCGGGGCGCGGTGAACCGCCTGAGGGAGCACCCCATCCTCCGAACCCTGCGCGTGGACAAGATGACCCTGGCGGCCTTCGAGGCGACGATGCGCCTCTACGCGAAGGGGGACCTGGACCGAATCCCGACCCTGGCGATGCTTCGCCGAACTCCGGACGCGATGCACGCCCAGGCGCGCCGCCTGGCGGCGAAGCTGAGGCGTGTCACGCCGGCGCGCGTGGAGGTCGTGGCGGTGGAGGACGCGGTGGGCGGCGGCTCCTACCCCGCGCTTCCCCTTTCGGGATGGGGGGTCGCCGTCGGCGCGCATCCCGCCGGAGGAGCGGGACGCCTTCAGGCGCTCCTGAGGGGCCAGGAGATTCCTGTCGTGTGCGGCGCGCGGGAGGACGCCCTGGTCCTGCACGTCCGCACGATCACGCCCCGGGACGAGGCGCTCGTCGTGGAGGCCTTCGCCCGCATCGGCACCGAGAGGGGGGAGGACGCATGAGCGCGGACCGCGAGATATCCCTGGTGCTGGGCACCGCCGGGCACATCGACCACGGCAAGACGACCCTGATCGCCGCGCTGACGGGCGTGGACTGCGACCGGCTCATGGAGGAGAAGAAGAGGGGGATCACCATCGAGCTGGGCTTCGCCCCCCTCCGCCTGGAGGACGGCCGCGTCGTCAGCGTCATCGACGTCCCCGGACACGAGCGCTTCATCCGCCAGATGGTGGCGGGGGCCTCCGGGATCGACGCCGTGCTCCTGATCGTCTCCGCCGACGAGAGCGTCATGCCCCAGACTCGCGAGCATCTGGCCATACTGGAGCTCCTGGGGGTGCGGGACGGGCTCGTCGCGATCACGAAGACGGACAGGGTCGAGCCCGGGATGGCCGACCTGGTCCGGGAGGATGTCCAGGAGTTCGTCCGGGGAAGCTTTCTGGAGGGGAAGCCCGTCGTCCCCGTCTCCGCGGTCACCGGAGAGAACCTCGAGGCCCTGAAGCGCGAGCTCGCCGCCCTGGTGGACCGGGTGCGGCCCAGAGCCCGCAAGGGAGCCCTCTTCCTGCCCATCGACCGGGCCTTCCCCATCTCGGGGTTCGGCACCGTCGTGACGGGGACCGCCTATCGCGGGACCGCCCGTACAGGGGACGAGGTCGAGATCTTCCCCTCGGGGCGCGAGGGCCGCATCCGCAGCCTCCAGGTCCACGGGCGCTCCGTGGACGAGGCCTTCGCGGGCCAGAGGGTGGCCGCCAACCTCTCGGGAATCGCGGTGGACGAGCTTGCCCGCGGGGACGTGGTCTGCCGGAAGGGCGTGTACTCCCCGACGCGCTGCTTCGACGCGCTGCTCCGCATCATGCCGTCGGCCTCGGAGCCCCTGAAGCACTGGCAGAGGGTCCGACTCTGCATCGGGACGTCGGACGTCCTGGCGCGGGTGAGCCTGCTCCGGAAACGGGCGGTGGCCCCCGGAGAGGAGGAGCCCGTCCAGCTCGTCCTGGAGGAGCCGGTGGTCTGCACGGCGGAGCAGCGGTTCATCATCCGTTTCTACAGCCCGCTGATCACGATCGGCGGAGGACGCGTCGTCTTCCCCTACTCCCACAAGCCCCGGGGCGCTGCGGCCCGGGCCGCGGCCGTGGCCCGCATCGGGGCGCTCGGCTCCGCCGCCGCGGCCGACGACCGGCTGCGCTGCCTGGTCGAGGAGGCGGGCATGATGGAGACCCCACGCGCCGCGGTCCTGGTTCAGGAGGCCCCATCCGATCTCGCGGCCGTCGTCGCGCGCCTCGTCAAGGCAGGGGCCCTCGTCGAGCTGAAGGGAGAGCGTCCGATCCTGCTCTCTCCCTCCCATTTCGCCTCGCTGGAGGCCAAGGCCGTCTCGGAGCTGAAGGATTACCAGAAGGCGTTTCCCTCCGAGTCGGGAATGCCCCTGGACGAGCTGATGCGCAGGCTCACCCTGCCGGACGCCAGGGTGCTGCGTTCCTTCGCCGCGCTGCTCGCGGAGCGCGGACGAATCGTGACCGGGGACAACAAGGCACGCACTCCGGACTTCGTCGTCCGCAGCGAGGGGGCGTTCCGCCGCAACAGCGAGGCCCTCGCCGCGTTCTGCCGGGCTCGGGGCTGGCAGCTCGCCACGCTGGAGGAGGTCCGCTCGGAGCTCCGCATGGAACCCAACGCCTTCACCCAGCTCATCCAGAGCCTGAAGAACACGAGGGAGCTCGTGCTTCTGGAGGGCGGCTACGTCCTGACCTCGGAGATGGAGAACGCCATGCTCGACATCCTGAGGGGGATCGGCGGGAACGTCACCCTGGCGGCGGTCCGGGACGCGACGAACAGCTCGAGGAAGTTCATCCTGCCCGTGCTGGAGTACTTCGATTCCAAGGGCTACACGCGGCGCGTGGGGGACGTGCGCGTCGTGAAGGGCGCCGTGAAGTGAAGGAGATGCGGATCTGAATGCTGATCTTCAAGGGTGACGCGCTCCTGGCCGGGGATGGGGAGGGTTCTTTCGACTGGCCCGACCGGCCGTCCGAGGCCCTGCGCTGTTCCCTGGACTTTCCGGAGTCCTGGCAGGACCTGACCGCCTGGTGCGAGGTCGGAGAGGACTTCGAGGCGCGGGGGGCGGAGTGGCTGGACCTGCGCGCCATATGGCACCGTTTCGGGGAGGAGGCCTTTGCCCGCGCCGGCGCGGCCTATCAGTATATGAACTGGCGCCGCTCCATGCGCTTCTGCTCGTTCTGCGCCACGCCGCTGGAGGCCCGAGAGGAGGACAGGGGGCTCTCCTGCCCGGGCTGCGGCAGGGCCTTCTACGCCCCCCTACACCCGGCGATTATCGTCGCCGTGGAACGGGACGGACGGCTCCTTCTGGCGCACAACCGGCGCATGCCCGAAAAGCGGTACAGCGTCCTTGCGGGGTTCGTCGAGCCGGGGGAGAGCCTGGAGCAGACGGTGGTCCGCGAGGTCCGCGAGGAGGTCGGGATCGAGATCGGCGGCATCCGCTACTTCGGAAGCCAGTCCTGGCCCTTCCCCTCGTCCCTGATGCTGGGGTTCACGGCACACTGGAGCTCGGGCGAGGCCATCCCCGACGGCCTGGAGCTGGACGAGGCCGGGTGGTTCGCCCCCGACGCCCTGCCCAACGTCCCACCGCCGCTCAGCATCTCGCGCCGCCTGATCGACGACTTCGTCCGGCGGCAGGGCTGTAAAAATTAGGCCGAGTGCACTCAAAACATCGTCAAAGTGGTCAAGGCATGTCAAAAACAGCTGGATGGAGATCAGCCGGGTGCAATACGAACGTATAGTCGGCCTCCCGCTTTTGCGTTGACATGGCCTGTAAACTGCATTCTAACGATGTCGGAAAGTATGGACCACGGCATCGGTCCAGGACCGTGAAAAGGATCCCCCGGTCCACCGCTCAAATGCGGAGAAAGTTAGCGGAGAACCTTGAGGAGTCCCATCGTCAGCACGGGAAAATACGTAAAGAGCAGCAGACATGCCACCATGGCGCAGAAAACCGGCACGATCTCGCGTGAGATGCTCTCTATATTTTCTCCTGAGATGGCCGAGGCGACGAAAAGATTGATGCCGTAGGGCGGAGAGATGAACCCGCAGGCGAGGTTCACGGTGATGATGAGTCCGAAGTGTATGGGGTCAATGCCAATGCCCCGCACAACGGGCAGGAGAATGGGCGTCAGGATGATGACCGCGGCGATGTTATCCACAAAACACCCAAGGACCAACAGGAAGAAGTTGATGATTATCATCAGCAGGAAGGGGCTTTCGGCGAAGCCTGTGAACCACTGAGCGATGTGCGCCGGTATCTGTGCCATGGCAAGATAGCTGGCGAACGCCATGGAGAGTCCGATGAGGAAAGACGTGGCGCCGTTGATGAGCGCCGTGCTTTTAAGACAGTCGTAGAGCATTGCCATTGTCAGCTCACGGTAGACGAACCTGCCTATAAAAACGGAGTAGGCCACGGCAACGACGGCAGCCTCCGTCGGGGTAAAGACGCCGCCGTAGATGCCGCCAAGGATAATGACAGGTATCAACAGGGCCCAGAGCGCCTCGCGAAAGGCCTTGACGACAGCGCTGAACTTCGGGCGCTGAGCCATGCTGAGGTAATGCCGTTTACGCGCCGTGAAGTAGCACACGAGCATCAGCGCAATGCCGATGATGATCCCCGGCACGATTCCGGCGATGAACATGTCGCCAATGGATGCCTTGGCGACGATGCCGTAGATGACGAAAGGGATACTCGGAGGAATGATGACGCCGATGGTCCCTGCCGCAGCGGTGATGGCAGCCGCAAAACCTGCGTCGTACCTGCGCTCCTTCATGGCAGGGATCATAAAGGAGCCGATGGCGGAAACCGTCGCAGGCCCCGACCCGGATATAGCCGCAAAGAACATGCACGCCAGCACCGTCACCATGGCGAGCCCGCCGACAATCCAACCCACGAGGCTCTCGGCGAGGATGACGAGGCGGCGTGAGATGCCGCCGCTGCACATCAGTGAGCCCGCAAGGATGAAAAACGGGATGGCCAGAAGGGGGAAGGAATCCAACCCCGTAAACGCCTTCTGCGCGATCATGACCATCGGAATGTCGGACGCAAACAGCATCATAATCCAGGTGGAAAGCCCCAGCGTAATCCCGATGGGGATGCTGAATGCGATGGTGACGATGAGAATGGAGAATATCAGGATGGCCTCCATGTCATTTGCCTCCATCCAACGGTTCTGTCGCGTCGTCGGGTGTCTTCGGCCCCATCGCCTTGACCTCGCCGTTCTCCGCGTGTTGAAGGCCGCGTTTATGGAGCTTCCACATTTCGACGACGAGGCGCGCGCACATCAACGCGCACCCTGCCGGGACGGCGGCGTAAGGCCACGTCATGGGGATACGCATAGCAGCCGAAACCTGCCCTGCGCCATGGATGAAGAGGACGAGTTTTGTGCCGTACCATGTCAAAAAAAAGCTGAAGGCAAACCAGATCAGCAGGACAAGGTACTCGAGCCAAACGCGGGATGCTCCCTTGAACAGATCCATAAGCATCTCCACCCGGAAATGGCTTCTTTCGCGCACGGCGTAACTGGCGCCGACCCATGAGAGCCATAAAAATATGAAGCGAGCCAACTCCTCACTCCACGAGAGGGAGTTTGCAAAGACGTAGCGCATCACAACCTGTACGAAAACGACGAGGGTCATGATGGCAAGCGTCCAGACACAGAAGTACTCCTCAAGGTTGTTGAGAAATTTTTTGGGCGTCATGAAAGTAACCGTCCCCTTCACCGCAGAATCACCGGAACGAAAAGGCGCCCCCAGGGGGACGGGGACGCTGACAGAACACGGGGGTAGCGCCTACTTCTGCACTTGTCTGATGATTTCCATCAGATCCTGCCCCAATTCGTCCGCGAACTGCGGATAGACCTCCGCCGTCGCCTCTACAAAGGGTTTTTTCTCTTCGGCCGTCAACGCGTTGGCGCTCATGCCGGCCTCCGTGACCTTTCTCTTGAAGGATTCCTCCTCCTCGGCCATCGCCTTTCGCTGCGCTTCCGTCGCATCTTTTGCGGCTTTCAACACCAAATCCCGCAGAGCCTCCGGCAGCCCGTCAACGAATGCTTTGTTGGCGATCAACACCTCAAAGGAAAAGACGTGCCCCGTCTCGGAAACGTACTTCTGGACCTCGTAAAACTTCCCGTCGTCGATCATCGCATAAGGATTTTCCTGTGCATCCACAGTGCCCTGCTGTAAGGCCGTATAGAGCTCTCCCCAGCTCATGGGCGTGGGGTTCGCGCCGAGCGCCTTGAAAAACGCGATGTGCATCGGGTTCTCCATCGTGCGGATTTTCAAGCCCTTCATGTCATCCGGCGTGCGGATGGGCTTACGGCTGTTGGTGACGTGACGAAAGCCGTTCTCCTGGTAGCCCAGGATCAAGATGCCCTTTTCCGCCGTCAACGCGTTCAACTTCTCGCCAAGCACGCCGTCTACCGCGGCAAATGCGGCCTCGCGCGTCGTAAAGAGGTATGGCAGGTCAAGCGCCTGAATGCGCTTTTCAAAGCCGGCCAGGACGGAAGAGGAGGGGATGGCCATTTGAATGGCGCCAAGCTGCACGCCCTCGCACAACTCACGGTCCCCACCGAGCTGGCCGTTAGGATAGATTTCCACCTTGATTTTTCCCTCCGAGCCCTCCTCGATCTGCTTTGCGAAAACATCCTTCATCACCGTCATCGTTGGGTGAGACTCGGAACCGATGTAGCCCAGCTTGATCGTATAGTCCGCTGCCCGAACCCCCGATGCAGCGATCAGCACAAGAAGCGCCGCGCCAAGAAACTTTTTCATCGTGTCTCTCCTCCTGAAGTTCAAGTTTTAGAAGCGAATTCGGTTCTTGGATTTAGGGAAGCGCTGATTAAAGCAAAATCGCATATTTCCCCAAGAATAAATTATAAAAAACATCTATAGGCAAAAGTCTACAGCGCTTCCTTATAAATTGACATGGGGGCTTTGATGAAGAAACTGATGAAACCCCTAAGCTCGAAGACGCAAATCAAAGATTTGCTTTCTCGCTTATAAGCGACCAACACAACTAATGAATAAACTAAGTGATCGACACAACTCGCGTTGCTCGTTGGTCGCCTACTTATCGCGTGCGCTCGTTGGTTGTCTGCTTACGCCCCCTGGTGAAGAACCTAAGCGACCTGCACAGCTCACTACGTTCGCTGGCAGTCTGCTTAAATCCCCCACGCCGCTATCCCGAGACTGATCGGCCCGCAAGCGAAGCGAGCGGCTGCCGAAAGGCTCCTCTCTGGGGATAGCGGTGGCCCCGGCAAGATTCCTCTTCAAAACAGGCAAGCTGGGGTACCACAGGGGGGCTTCATGGATTAAATCAGCGATTCCTTAGAATCATGGCCATGTTAACGCAAAAGCAAAAGGCCGACGACAAAATACATAATGGCATTGAGCACGCATCGAGCGCCTTAAGGTTGTCGTAATCGACATTACCTCGATGGACAGGCAACAATCCGCCATACGTTCGTATTGCACCCGGCCGATCTCCCGATCTCCATCTATACGACTATTTTGACATACCCTGAACCCCTTGACAATATTTTGGGCGAACACGACTTGGATGTTTTGATTACGCTCCCGGAACAAAAAATTTCCTTTTGAAGGGGTAAAACATCAAGAAACTCACAAAGTTCGGGCCCGCCGGTTCAACCGGCGGGCCCGAACTCTCGTCGACAACGCGGTAACTGTACCGCGTGTCAACGTAAGCGACTGACACGCCATTCAAGACCTGACGATCTTGAAGAGGCGGTCATCTGCTTAAACGCAGTATACGAACGATTTAGATATTGAAATTATTTCTTCGGCTCGGCGTCCTGGTCCCCGAACCCGACGGCCTTCAGCCAGTCCGTCGGATAGCCCAGGGGCTCCAGGGTATCGGAGGTGATCCGGTAGCCGTCGTTGTACTTGCCCACAAGGTTCCAGGCCAGCGCCCACCAATCCTTGTCCAGCTGCGTCATGTAATCGCCGACGTGCTTCGTGATCATCTCGGACGCCTTCTTGGGATCCTTCTTGTAGAGCTCGGCGGCCTTCTTCTCGAAGTCGGCCTGCTCCGCGAAGAACTTGCCCTCGAGGCGCTTCTGCTCGGCGCGGATGTCCCCGATCATCGCGGCGAAGTTGAGGTCCGCCCAGTTGCCCACGAAGTTGAACGCCCACCACGTGGACTTGGGGTCGAACTTGATGCGGTCGCCGGTGTTGTAGGACTCGGGGACCTTCTTCGTCCCCGCGTAGATGGGCACGTAGCACGTCGTGATGGGCTGGTCCTCTCCGAACCACGCCACGGCCGCCAGGGGCTCGGGCAGAGTATCGCGCACCTGGCCGACAAAGCTGTAGGAGCAGCGGAACAGGCTGATGGAGCGGTTCCAGTCGTTGCCCTTGCGGTCCTCGGGCTTCATGTCCTTGGTAACGGCATAGCGCGTGGGGGTCCCAAACGGCCCTGCGGCCATGCCCTTGGTCATGTCGAAGCGCGTCCCCTCCAGGACGTCGCGGCAGAGCGCCATCAGATCCTGGGGTGCAACCGGCTTGTCGGGCTTCTGGAACAGCGGATACTGCTCGGCCGCATCCTCCGCCAGCTTCACGCTGGGGGACAGCAGGTTGTAGGCGCGCCACTCGCGGCGCTGCTGATAGTAGGGGGAGCCGTAGGGCTCGGGGTTGTAGAGCTTATGGAAGACGAAGGGCTCGCCCTCCTTCCACCAGCCCTGCTCCTCGGCGAAGGACTTGACGTTGGAGGAATACATGTAGTTGTCCTTGTCGTCGAAGTCGATCTCCGCGATGCGGGAGCGGTTGGAGCCCATCGCGTAGCTGTCGTCCGGGCAGCGCACCGCAGCCCAGACCGCGCCGGGCTTGCCGGACTCCGGCGTCCACAGGGGGCCGGGGCCCGTGATCTCGAACAGCCAGATCTCGTCCTTGTCGCCGACCGTAAGGGCCTCGCCGCCGTCGGCATAGCCGTACTTCTCCGCCAGCTCGCCCATGATCCTGATGACCTCGCGGGCCGTGGCCCCGCGCTGAAGGCCCAGGACCTGCAGCTGCTCGATCATGAAGATGGCGTTCTGGCACTCGTTCTCCTCACGGCCTCCCCACGTGTACTCGCCCATCACCACGGACTTCTCGTTCATGATGGGGTACCCCACGTGGAAGTAGGTGTAGGTCTTCTCGACCTGGGGGATCTCCCCCACCTTCTTCAGTTCCTTGCCCGGGCGGGTCTGATAGCAGATGTTGTGGTAGACGGGGACCATCTCCCCCTTCTTGTGGCTGCCGCCGGGGATGACCTTCAGCCGATGGTCGTACCAGCCGTCGCAGGTGTAGGACACCAGCACGGACCCGTCGGCCGTCGCCTTCTTGCCCACCATCACCGACGTGCACGCCAGTGCCGCGCCGGCCATCGTCAGGCACAGCACCGCGCCCAGAACAAGAACCCTCCAACTCGACCTCATCAATTCTACCTCCCGTTTTATGTCGGCCCCGCCGCCTCACAGGAGCGGGGCCGCAATATGCTCAAGTTCCAACGCGTCCCCGCGCTCGCCGCAGGGCGCCCATCCGGACCGGCTTCGACTGCGGCCCTACTTCGGATCGTCGGGGTTGGACGTCGCTCCGTAGTTCACGGCCTTCAGCCAGGACTCCGGAAGCCCTGCGTTCTCCTGGTCGCCCTCCTCGGTCATGACGTAGCCGTCGCAGTACTTCCCGATCAGGCGCTCGGACAGTTTCCACCAATCCTTGGCGATCTTGTCCATGTTCTCGGAGCAGTACTTCGTAAGGTACTCCGCAGCCTTCTTCGGGGACTGCTTGTAGAACCCCTGGGCCTTCTCCTCGACGGACTTCTGGCTCGAGAACAGCGCGTTCTCGATGCGCTTCTGCTCCGCGTTGATGTCCTTGATCATGTAGTTGTACTTGAGGCTCGCCCAGTTCGAGACGAAGTTGAACGCCCACCAGGCGGAGCTGCGGTCGAAGACGTGCCGCTTGCCCTCGGAATAGGCCTTCGGCACGGAGGTCACGCCGCAGTAGATGGGCATGTACACCGACGTGGAGGCCATGTCCTCGCTGAACCAGAGGACGCCGCCGATCGGGTCCGGAAGCCAGCTGCGGGACTGGGAGACGAACGTGTAGGAGGCCCTGTAGACCGAGATGTTGCGCTCCCAATAGACGGACTTCAGCCCCTCGGGACGCTGGTCCGCGTTCGCCCTGTAGTAGACCGGGCACTCGAACGGGCCGCCGGCCAGGGTCTTGCTGAGGTCATAGGGCGTCCCCTCGTAGGAATCCCGGTTCAGGCGAATGATGTCCTTCACGGAGAGCTTCTCGTCCGGCTTGACGAAGAGCGGGTAGATGCCCGCCGTGGGGCTCAGCTTCTGAGAGGGGGCGAAGAGGTCGAAGAAGCGCCACTCCCTGCGTCCGCAGATCGGATAGTGCCTCTGAGAATCCGGGTCGTCGTAGGCGAGGCGATAGATGAACGGCTCGCCCTCCTTCCACCACCCCTGCTCCTTGGCGAAGTCCTTGACGTTCTCGGAGTACATGAAGTTCTCCTTGTCGTCCCAGTCGATCTCGCCGATGCGGGCACGGTTGGCGATGACGCTGATGCAGTCGTCGGGGATGCGGCGCGCCACCCAGTTGGCGCCCGGCTTGTCGCTCCCGGGCTTCCAGAGCGGGCCGGGGCCGCAGATCTCGAACAGCCAGACCTCCTCGGGGTCCGCGATCGCCAGGGCCTCTCCGGAGTCCCCGTAGCCGTACTTCTCCGCCATCTCGCCCATCAGCTTGATGGCCTCGCGGGCCGTCTTCGTCCTCTGGAGCGCCAGGACCTGAAGCTGCTCGATCACCATCCAGCCCGCGTCGCAGAAGGTCTCCTCCCGGCCTCCCCACGTGGACTCTCCGATCATGAGCTGATGCTCGTTCATGAAGGGATAGCCGACGTGGAAATAGGTGTAGGTGACCTCGGCCTGCGGGATCTCGCCCATCTTGATCAGGGGCTTCGTGGGCATCGTCTGGTAGCAGATGTTCTTCTCGATCGGGACCATCTCGCCCTTCTTGTGCTTGCCGCCCGGGACGATGCGTATCCTGTGGTCGTACCACCCGTCGACGGTGTGGCTCACCATCGCGGAGCCGTCCACCGACGCTTTCTTGCCCACCATGGTGGTGGTGCAGGCCCAGGCGCTCCCGGCGACGAGCAGGACCCCTATTGCGCCGCAACAGACAACCAGTTTCTTCATCCTGCTGAACATAAAAAAACCTCCCTTAAGCAGATAACCGCCTCTTCAAGACCGACAGGTCTTGAATGGCGTGTCAGTCGCTTACGTCGATACGCGGCACATAAGCAGACAACCAGCGAAGCGTAGCGAGCTGTGTTGGTCGCTTATAAGCGAGAAAGCAAATCTATGATTTGCGTTTTCGAGCTTAGGAGCTTCATCAGTTGCTTCATCAATCGCCGCGATATCGACGTAATAGCCACAAGATTTGTCTTGACCGCCTCTTCAAGACCGACCGACGCCCGACGGCGTCAGTCTAACGCCACCCGCTCCGCCGGGGCCTGAGACGGGTCATGGAAGAACGCCCCCACGGACTTCTCCTTCACCTCGGCGTAGCGTGGCACATCGGTGACGACCACGGCCCTGTCCGGATTCATCATCGAGAAGGTATCGACGCACTGGAGGAACGTCGAGAGATGGCGGCCGACCCGAACGTCGATGTGCCAGCCGTTCTCATCCATGGGCGCGTAGAGCAGCCCGTGCTTGCCCGCCTCCATGACGAACTCGTCCTTGCCCTCCAGCAGCAGCTTCTGGTCGGTGATGCCGCGGATGCGGTCCAGCATGGGCTCCGCGACCTCGAAAAGCAGGGACATCGCGGGCGTGTGGTCGCCGATCTCGCGGTGCGACAGGCCATGCAGCGCCTTGGGGGAGAACTCCATGCCGATCGGGACCTCGAACTCCTGCGCCGTCAGGACCATCGAGGCCATGGTCGCGACCTCCTGGGCCTTCTCGTGGGCGACGATCGTGTTCTCGACCGGGTACTCCAGCTCCGCCTCGTGGAAGTCGATGGCCACGTCGACCTTCTGGGCGCGGATCATCTGCGCCAGGCCGTAGGTCGTGCGCTCGACCAGCAGGCCGTTGGGCCGCCCCGGCCAGCACCGGTTCAGGTTGCGGATGTCCATGTAGGCCAGCATCTGGCGGCTGGGGTAGTGCAGGTAGACCTCGGGGTCCGGCCAGGAGTCCAGGGGGCTCCCGGCGCGGTCACCCAGGCGCCACGTCTTCTTGCCCCACGGAGTTTTGATGTCGTAGAGGCTGGGGTAGGCCTCCCCGTTTCGGGAGTACTGCGACCCGCTGGTGTTGGCCCGGGTCACGACGATCAGCCGCCCGGACTCCACGCGCGCGTTCTCGACCAGAACCTGCGCGGAGAGGTTCGAGGCAGGCTCCTCGGGGTGGGTCCCCCCGATCGCCAGCACGGTGCCGCCGGGCTTGCCGCTGTCGAGAATGTAGATGTTGCAGTCATTGACAGTCCCGGCCAGGGAGGGCTCGTACCGGCTGAGCTTCTGGACCTCGGTCACTCCGGGGCCCAGGACCACGGTCTCCTTGTAGTTTCGCATCCCGTAGAACTCGAGCGCGCCCCACCCTGCGGCCAAGGCGCAGACGACGAGCGCCAGAACCTTGATCGCGTTCGTCCACGCCCCCGCTTTTCCGTCCATCTTCTCATCCATCCTGTCGTACTTCTTCTCCATCGTCATCGTCCCAGCCCCCTACTTGATGTGCAGGAAGCGCAGCACGAAGGGGATGAGGATCACCGCGTAGAGCACCGCTTCCTGGGCGCTCCGGGTCCTCCTGAAGTTCCACGCCAGGGCGCATGCGAAGAGCAGCGTCATGGCATAGTAGCCATAGTTGATCACCTGGTTGACAAAGATCATCAAAGCGTCGTTCATCGTTTCAAACCTCCAAATTCAAGCCCCGGGCGAACTGCGGCTACAGGGTCAGGAAGGCGAGCTGCTTGCTGTAGACCAGGAACAGCGTGCAGCAGATCGCGACGAACGCCATGGGCACGAGGCAGGCCACGACGAACTCGCCGAAATAGCGTCCCTTGTAGTTCAGCTCCATCACCGAGGCGCGCCCGACGACCGCCGTCGGGGGCAGGCAGTCCCCGATGGGCCAGAGCACCGACATCGCGGAGAGGGCGACGATGACATCCATGCCCTTCATGTTGAACAGCATGATCAGGGGCACGCCCAGCAGCGGAGCCACCGCGTACTGCAGGATGCCCTCCGATACGGGCAGGATGATGAAGAGCGTCGCGAAGAGCACCTCCAGGGGAAGGATCACCACGTGGAGCGAGATGACCCCGCGCGCGCCGGAGAGCGCCAGCACCTGGATCAGCGCCCCGACGACGACCATGATCCCCACCAGCGGCAGCAGGTTGCGCACCGTCTGGGTCAGGATGTCCCAGACGGCGAGCTTCACCGGGGAGAGCAGCCAGACGACGAACGCGGAGATCATGAAGATCATCGGCAGCCCCAGGATGGGGAAGTCGAACGGCCGGACGCGCCCCGCCAGCAGAAGCGCGGCGAAGACCACGAAGGGAGTCAGGACGCGCAGCCAGTTCATGCGCTCGGGCGGCTGGGGAAGGCGCTCCATGACGTTCTCGTCCACGGGGGCGCCGCCCCTCCCGGCCAGCCAGAACATGGAGAACAGGGCCCCGGAGATCGAGAGCACGGCCAGAGGGCCGTTGAAGCCGATATAGGGCATGTTGGCCCCCGCGGCGGCCATCATGGCCCAAAGGTTGATGGGGGGCGCGGCGGCGCTCATGGCGGCGGTCATGAAGATCGCCGCGGTTTTTCGGGTATCGTCCACCCCCATGGCGGTCAGCACGGAGCCGACCAGGGCGCCGACCGTCAGGACGCTTGTCGCCCCCGAGCCCGTCAGGGCGCCGGGGATCAGCATCACCAGGGTCAGCAGCAGGAGGCAGATGACCCGCTGCGTGCGGAACGCGCCGACGATGCGCCGGACGATGAAGGCCACTCCCCCCGACTCCTTGACCAGGGCCATGAAGAACGTGGCGCTGATGAAGATCAGACAGACGTCGAAATACGTGAAGGTCCCCTCGACGAGATGCCGTATGGGAACCTCTCCCGACCAGACCGCACCGTGGTAGGCGGCGGCGGCGATGGCCGAGGCCAGCATGGAAAGCTCCGTGGACAGCCGCAGCGCCTTCGCGATCAGAAAGACGGCGACGACAATCCCCAGAATGGTATAAGCATGATCGTACATCGGGTTCTCCCTTCCGAACAGGAAAAAGGGCGGACAGGAAAAAGGGGAACAGGGTTCCTTCGCCCCCCTTCCCCTCGATTCTCTTCGCTTCCCTACTTCATCTCTGCGAGCTTCGCGCCGATGCCGAGGGCATCCTTGACGACAATCAGCTCCTTGCCCAGTTCCTTGGCGTAGTTCGTGAAGAACCCATCGCTGTCGCTGTCCTGAATCACCAGGATGACGTCGGCCAGCGGCATGACCGCCTTGATCGTGGCCTCGTCGGAGGCGTCGGTACGCCGGGCCATGCCCTCGACGTGAGCGCCGATGACCAGGATACCCTTCGCCTTCGCCGCCTCGATCAGGGCCTTGCAGCGGGCAATCTCCTTCTCGACGTTGGTACCCGCCGCCCCCATGCCCTTCATGCTCGTCCCCGTGGTCACGACGAGCGTCTTGCAGTCCTTGCCCCCGAGCTCCTCGGCGGTGATCGTCTTGCTGTCCTCGACCGGGGTGACCTTCGCCTGCATGGAGGACATTTTGACCATCATGGCCCCGGGGCTCTGGCCGCAGGTCGTCGCAATCATCGGAGTCTCCACCTTCGGCAGGTCCGCGGCAAAGCCGGAGGCGGACGTCAGGCAGAGGGCCAGGACCAGCAGAAACAAACCCTTACGATTCATTCACAAGATCTCCTTTCAAAATGTGGAACCAAGGATATTTATTTATAAACGACCGAACCCAAACACCCGAAAGGGCGCTAGCGGTTGTTCGTGTACTTCGCGATACTGGAGAAGTTGAGATCCCAGTAGGCCTTCTCGGCGCGGTCCATGCACTCGATGGTATACTTCGTCAGAAACTCCGACGCCTTCTCCGGGGACTCCTTATAGAGGTCGGCCGCCTGCTTCTCCACCTCGGCCTGTCTCTTGAATAAGTCGTCCTCAATGGGGTTCCTCACGGCCTCGAGGTCCTTGATGGCCTCCTGGTAGCGCCAGTTCACCACGTCGTCCTGGAGCATGAAGGCCCACTGAGCGCAGTCCAGACTCAGCTTGTCGCGGTCGAAATTGGACTTCCAGCTCTCCTTCGTGTCGCGGGTTCCGGTGTAGACAGGCACGTAGAGGGTATGGGCCGGGTTGTCGTACCCGAACCACATCACGCCGCCCACCGGCTCCGGCAGGTCCTTCCGCATCTGGGAGACCCAGCTGTAGGCGCAGGCGTTGGTCGCGATGCTTCGGGAGTAGGGGATCTTCAGCAAGTTGCGCTGCAGGCGGGTGGGGAAGGGGGTCGTCAGCGGGCTGAGCTCCGCGGCGCCATCCTTGCCCTCCACGATCCAGGCGGGGTCCAGCGTCATATCGAAGGGGCTGCCCTGGTGGTAGCTGCGGATGAAACCCATGATGTCGCGGACGGAAAGCTTCTTCTCCGGCTTGATGGAGAAGGGGTAGGCGTTGACGGGCGCGTAGGGGTCCCACTCGCGGCTCGGCGCGAGGGCCTTGTGGATCGTGTAGAGGCGGTTGCGGATCCAGAGGGAGCTCAGGGCCCAGTTGTCGTTGCCCGTAGCGGGGGAGTAAGCGGCCTGAAAGTCGAAGGGCTGGCCGCTGTTAGGATCGTAGAGCTTGTTGTCGATGGCGTGCTGCATGTAATTGTCCGAAACGATGAAGTTCTTCGTATCCTTGGGGTCGATGAAGCGGATGCGCGCGATGTTGGGGACGACCACAACCTCGTCGTCCGGCACACGCTGGGCTGCCCACACGGAACCCGGCTTGCCGCTCTCCTGCGTCCAGCCGAAGCCCGTGCTGAACACGTGGAATATCCAGGCCTCGTCCGGGTCGGTGATGGTGAGACATTCACCCTCAGTGCCGCAGGAGGGCATGAACCCGTACTTCTGCGAGAGCTCGCCGATGACCTGAATGGCCTCCCGCGCCGTCCTGGCGCGCTGCAGCGCGAGGACCTCCAGCTGCTCGATGGCCAAGAGCGCCT
>NZ_CAUUGJ010000010.1:0-33615 GCF_963544685.1 uncultured Fretibacterium sp.
CAGGAAGGGAAACATCCAGCGCGTCAGCCCGGTGGCGAGCGCCGCGGTCTCCGCATCGAACCCGGGCGCCATGATATGCGTCAGGACCGGCGCCAGACCGATGCCGGCGAGCGTCACGAGCCCCGAGGCCGCGATCAGGACGCTCATGGCCTGCCGCCCCAGGGAGAGCGCGCGCTCCCGGCTCTCCTGGAGCGCCTGGGAGAAGACGGGGACGAACGCCGCCGACAGGGCCCCCTCTGCCACGAGCTGCCGGGCCAGGTTGGCCAGCGTGTAGGCGACGTTGAAGGCATCGAGGCTCCGCGTCGCGCCGAAGAAGGCGGCGACGAGGACCTCTCGGGCCAGGCCCAACACCCGGCTCACCAGCGTTCCCGCCATCATCAGCATGGCGTGGCGCACCATACGGGAAGATCCCTGCACTTTATCCAGCCCCCTCCAACAGGCTATTGTACCGCAGGAAGGGGTTTGTCTGTTGTTCCGAGAGAAAAAACGGCCTACGTCAGATCCAGCATCTCCTTGGGAGAACCCAGGCCTGCCAGGGCCAGCTGCCTTCGGTACGCGTCGTTCAAGCGTATGCTGCATCGGCCCGAGGCGACCCAGTGCAGATGTCTGGGCATGGCCCACAGTTCGGGGGCGTATTGCCGCGCCCAATCGCTCAAGGCCCGGGCCTTTTGCACGACGCACCTTATCTCGCTGGTCTCCGCGGGGTGAACCTCGATGAAATACGCCTTTTCCCTGTCGTCGGCGCCTCGGTAGCCCACGGCGTAATCCCATCGGTTGTCCTCCGGAAACGACGCTCTCAGATCCCCGTCGATATCCACGCTGCCCGTCACGGAACGCGGATTTTGAGGATAGATTCGTTGCCGATCCGCTGAGGAGAGGGCTTGGAGACCGTCCTGCAACTTCAACTGAGGGCAGGCGTCGATGGCTTTTTGGAAGCGTGACGACGGCTCAGACATTCGAGGCGCTCCTTACGGCTTCGGCGACCGTGTCCGTCACTCGTCCGCTGTAGGCCGCCAGTCCGCCCCATCCGGAGACGATTTCATCCTCGTCGCCGGGATCGAGGGATGAGATGTCTTTGGACCGAACTCGGCCTTCTTCGTAGTAAAAACAGTGAGTCCTGGATTTAAGGCGCAGCGCCTTACCGAGCATGTCGGGTATTCCAGTGCCGCTGTCAGGAAGGTCGAGCAGCTGCGCGAGCAGTCCGATCCTCTGGCTTTCATGGATTTTTTGCCGCTTGATAGCCTCAATCGCCCAGACGATATCCAGGACATGTGAGGAATGGGTCGTAACCACCACTTTGTAACCTCGACTCAGAAGGTCCAGAACCAAGGTCATGACGGCGAACGTCCCCATGGGATGAAGTCCCATTTCGGGTTCTTCCAGGACAACCCATTCAATCTCTTGATGTCTTGTGATTCTGCCTGCCGGCAACAGCTCGTAACAGCCGAGCAGCAGAGGCAAAAACTCTCTTTGTCCCGTGGACCAGGCCATGTACGAAATCGCCCGATTCCTATCCCCGTCCACATTCAAGCGCACTTCCTTTTGCCCGCGTGCCGCGTTACGTGAAACGGATGCTCCGTGAAAAATGGAGGAATCGAGAACAGTCCTGATCGGCTCTTTCATTTTCTTTGTGATGGGAAACAGGTTTTCCCTCTCCTTCAATCCTTCCAGGTACAGGCGGATACGCTCACTGAAGTTTTTTACCACGAAGGGATCCCTCGGGGTATAGCTTCGGTAGGGCTGCGGCCAGCCCGTGAGCATCGTCAGAACCCTTTGGGCGGGAATGTAATAGATCGTCTCGGGGTGGTTTTTCCCCTCGTTGGGCAGCCTCGGGGACGGGGCTGCGTCTTTGCCGTCGCGGAGAATATGGCTTTCGTCATGCCACATATGGCGCATCCCCTCGCCAAAGTATGCCTCCATCAGCGTGGACCTGTCCCGCTTGTCCCAGTCCTGCCCAAACTGATTCATGGTGTTTTTCACATAATCCTGATCCTGAGAGAGCTTGAAAAGCTGTAGGAAAACACTTTTGCCCGTCCCCTGGGCGCCCACCAAAAGCGTGAGGTCGCCGAAATCGACGGAGACATCCGCAAACTGGCCGAGGTCTGTCACTCTGAAATTCATGCTGTCGCTCCTGTTGTCAATTTATGGGGCAAAGATTTAACGAACGTTTCGGTTGCCAATCATTTTATTTATGGATTGCTTTTTGTCCCTAATCCCTTAGGTTAAAGGTCGCTTCCATGGCCCCCAAACACAGAATGGCCCTCAGCCTTTAGGGCAGGGGGTCAGGCTCCCTCAAGACCCTGAAGCTTTTTATAGACGGAGACCAGGCTTCGAGACAAGTCAAAAGAAGAGACAGGCTGTAATTCTTCTTCCGGCTCCAGTTTACACTGAGCTCTGAATGTCTTGAAGAGCTCGGCAAGCGGAGAGGAGGGCTCTTGCAAGCGGCTCAAGTTCCAGAAGGGATGACACACGATTCTCCAAGGTTCTTTGGGGTTAAGTCGCAGTGCGAAGAGCTTGTTGTCTATGACAGCCGTTTCCACGTCCTTACCGAATCCAAAATTTTTCAGACGGTTGAGGTCGAATAAGACGTTCTCCGGCCAATCGCGAAGTTCTGGCGAGAAAAAAGTGAAATCGAACGAGCCGTCCAGCAGAATACGAATAAAAGACAGTCCCAGACGCCAATCGAGGAGGCCATGATAGTGCTGGTTGCGATAGCGATGCATACACCCATAGCAGGCGTTTCGGCAGTTTTTCTCGTGGCCGCCGAACAGTACGGAGAGGGGATAGGCCTCTTGGTCATACAGCATCGAGCGCATCATCTTCTCCAGGACAAGTCTGCCGTCCTGATCTTGGCTTGCAAGATATTCACAATAGCCTGAACCGTTGACAAGCTGATCTGATATCTGGAGCAACGGTAGAGTATCTCCCTGTGATTCGGTATTGCGCGGTTCCAGAATTTCAAATTCCTCGGGAGCGATGTCAAGATCCAATGCTGCCCGATAAGTGATCAGATACATGGCGGAAAGAGCGGCGGAGCGCACACCCTGATTTTTAACGTTCTTATCATCGAGATCCAGCTCCAGAAAATCCGGCAGTTTTTGAGGCCTCAAGAAAAGAGCGTCGGTCGTTTTCGGACTTGCCAGCCATATATTTATATTTAAAAGGGAATCTTTTTCTTTTGCTTCTTTAAAATAGCTTTCTTTGAAGTAGGGGTCGGCAATATATTGGTTCTCCATATTCAAGAAAGTTCCTTCCCAATGATGCCATGTCCTTCCAAGTTTAAAGTCGAAACCCTTTCCGTTGTTTTTATTGAGACGGTAAATGCGTATCTGCTTTTTGCAGTCAAAAGCCAAGTTTGTCCCTGTTAAGCCAGTGAATTGCACTTCAGCCCCTTCGGCTGTCGATATGCGTGAGGGGGACGAGAAAAGCTCGTCATCGATCTCTTTTTGGGGCCGCATGTCTGTCCGGAACGCCGCGGGGACAACGCACCGGTGTTTTGTATCCGTTTGAAGAGTCTCCCCGCAGCCCAGGCAAACAGGCGCGTATTCTTCGTCATACCGGTGCCAGGTATGACACTTGGGACACTCGATGAGGTCAAATTGCTCATCGATGGGTTGATTGCCATAGGTGAGCGTAACCGTCCTTGTTCCCTTTTGAGCCCATGAGCGAAAAAGCAGAGAGCCTGAAAGACCTATCACGGTATGGGCCATCTTGTCTTTGACCAGGACCTTGCCTGGAGCAAACTCATCGATGGCCAAATCCAGATCCCGTTCGATCCCTTTGGGACAAAAGCTCTTCTGACCCTTCGTATCCTTTGTAACATGCGTGTACAGGGTTCGGATGCGGGTTGGCATCCCATACATGGGTAGATAGCCCGTCTCGGCAAGAGCTTCTGCCAGCCCTTTCTCCTCCCAGTTTTGATGGGGAAAATTGCCCATTGCGGCGATGACCTCATCCACATCAAGCCCTTCAAGAAGTGTTTCCTTTTTTATCGCGGCGTCGATGTCTTGGACAAGCCATTCTGCACAGGAATCTCTTTCCGGGAGCGTTTTTTGCAATGCCTTGTATAGACGCGGTTCCCAAAGGTCTCTTTTCTCATAAAAGTCTTTACATTTCATGAAAACGCCATGCGTATCATAAAAACGAGAGGTGCTATCCGGCGGCCACTCCTGCGGATAGGCCTCACGAAGCTCCTTGAAGGCCGCGGTTAGCCAATCCTTCAACAGAAGCCGACGCGGTATCGACGCGTGAGAGACGGCAAGAACCGGAGGCGGAGGTGCGTCCGAGGTGATGCTCTCCGGGTGTTGAAAGTAATGACTGTCGTGACTTCGCCCCCGACAAAACGTCAGGGCAAGGGAAAAAGCCTGTCCCCGTCTTCCGGCGCGTCCAATTCTCTGTTGATAGTTAAACCTCTGGGGCGGCATGTTGGCGTCCACCACCGCCTGAAGGGAGCCGATGTCAACCCCCACTTCCATCGTTGTTGTGACGGATAAAAGATCGATGTCCCGAACCCTTTTGCGAAGCGTCTCATCAACCTCGAGTTCGCGCGTTCCGCTCTCATCACGTTCGTCATCACTTGTACCGATGTGGATTCCCTTAAAGCGCCTCAGCCGTGCGGCCGGGTCGTCGGTCATCGCCGTCAATTCCTCGCATCTCAAGCGCAGAGGCGGCTCTGAACTCAGGGACTGCAAGGCCAGATGGTGATTTTCCCTCAGGGTGGACACGCTCCCGGAGGCTTCCTCAGGTAAAGGGGTGCAGCAGCGGGTGCAGAAAGCCGCTCCTCTGTGAAGATGAACCCTGGAGCACCGCGGGCAGCGCCAGAAAGGGGCGTCATCCTGCAACAGCTTCAAGTGCAGCGCCTGAGGGGCAATAACTCCTCCATGATGCCCGTCTTCGTAGAGGCGCTTAAGGAACCCTTCAAACACCTCCTCAACAGGTTTCCCAGCCCAACCGGCAGCGATAAACTTTTTCAGTCGTTTTTGGCGCCCGTCTTTGACGTCTTCCCATCTGTTCCAGCTTGGAGGCTGATTTCCCCAAGAGGTTTTATAACGGTAAAAGTCTGCCATGACCCTCAAAAGCGCGTCAAAAGGGGCAACATCGGAGCGGGTTTCCCCAGCCCCCAATTTTAAACAGGCATAGGCCAGACCGGCCTCCTCGAGGGCAAAGAAGGTCTTGGAAAAAACGACATCCAGGCAAAGAATCTGAAATTCTTTCACGCACTCATTCTGAGCCGCCCGCAGCTTATAATCCCACCGATTATCTTTGCGCCATCTGTAGGAATTGTCGTTCGCTCTCTCGAAGACTTCCTCCCAGAAGAACCCGGAGAATTTTTCATCCTCTTTTTCTAGAACAGCCAATTTTTTGAGCCCCGCAGGGTCGAAGGGATGGGTTCCCAAATCGATTAACTTGGCCAGCAGCGGTTTGATGGAACTTTTATTATTTTGAGGATCGAGATCCGCAACATCCGCGAGGGGAATAGAGTCCCCTTGCGGTGTATCCAATAAGGCCTCCAGTTCCTCGCATCGTTTTTTCCAATATTCAAGCTCCTGTTTATCTCCGTTCTTTCGAGCCTGTTTCTTCTTCTCTTCTGCCTCATCCAGCTCTTGGTCTATTTTTTTTCGTTCCTTCTCTCCAGATTTTTGCCTGTCATATTCCAATAGGGTATCCATAAGAATTCTGCGGCGCAGTTCACGATGATAATTTTTTTCGATCCCCAAAGCTGCCCGAGCAGCGCCCTGCCGGCTGTCTGAAAAACAGATCAGCTTGGGTTGGTCGGAACCTTGAGAGGCTTCTGGGGAACGTTCGCACAAAATTCCGTAGAGGCGCGTCGTCAAAAGCTGAATGACCTTGTCGAAACCCGTCTGAAACGTGCGGATGGGCGGCATCTGTTTTGCCTTTTTTACCATCGTTTTTCGATCCTCACCGCAGAAGGGACAGACGCTGGGTGCTGCCTTCTTGGTGTCGTCCGCGACGAAAATCATTCCCTTGATCCAGGAGTCCTCAATTTTTGAGGGCGAAGGGTTGACAAAAACCCTCCCTGTCTGGGGCTCCAAAAAAGCAGATTTCCATGAGGATTTATTGATGTCGTTGTTGGATTCCGGCGACAACAAAGGCGCAAATACGGCATATTGCTCATAAGACATCTGTTCAAATCGATGAGGTGATTCATTGGGCAGTTTGGAGGTATCCATCTCCGAGGGCAGGAGCTCGATAAACTTCTCCTCTTTGAAGTGATCCGGTCTCATCTCCCTGGAGCGATGCCCGCCGACAAACAGCGCGCCGCACGTCTCACAGCGCAGCAGCTCGACGTAAGTCCCCTCAGGACAGGCCGAGAGCCCTTTTTGTATCGTCAGGTTCCGATAGGACACACGACCGTCCTCCAGTGACGGAATGGCAAACAGGCCATCCAGCCCTTTGAAGAAGGTGTGCATCCTGATATTGTTGGCTCGAATACCATGCTGCCGATCACCCCATCCGCGCAAGATCAGAAGCCCTCTCAGCGCGTCGGAGGCGTCCTCTCCCTTTCCAAACAAGCGCTCTGCCAGTACGGAGGCGGAGGTTGCCCGAATTTGCTTTGTGTCAAGATCCCAGCAGGCACAGGTAAGCAGGTCTCCCGCTTTTTCGATGCAGCCGTTTAAGATGTCCTCTTTCGATTCCCCTGAGGATGACAGGTTCAAGGCCTTTGCCAGACACGGGGCAGCGGCGTCAAGGTCCTGGCGGAACGCCTTACATTCCTCTTGCCGGTCGAGATACCGTTGCAGCAAGTCCTTGAAGGGGACGGGATCGAGTTGTCCCACAACGTCCTCCTGAGGGAGCAATTGCTCTCCAGGGACAATGGCCTGCCTCCAATCCTCCTTTGAAGGGGGATTGGACATATCCTTTTTCCAAAGCCCATTCCTCCCGAACATATACTGAAGAAAGACTTTGCTTTTTGTTCCCGCCTTTCCCTCGGTTGGGAGGGAGGCACTGGTCGCCAAAATACGCAGCTTGTGACGGTGTTCAGGAATATCCAATCCCAATCGCCTTAAGAGGAGGCGTATGAGGTTTGCGACCTCTCCCCCAGCGGACCCTCGGTAGAGATGCATTTCGTCCAGGATCAAGAAAAAAACGGCGTCATCGTCCGCGACAATCCAGTCGCGCGTCTTGGCGAGGAGGGGCTCCTCTTCCTCCCGTGCCAACATCACGCTCAACATGGAGGTGTTCGTGATCAGGATATCCGGAGGGGTCTCCTGCATATCCCATCGACTCAGGAGCTCGCCTCCATCCGTTCGGGGGAAATTGAAACGAATGTCCGCATCTTCGGAGCTCTCACTTTTTTTCTGAGTCGCCTCCGCATCCTGGAAAATCTTCCGCAAATCCTGCTCTCCGCGCGCCTTTTTTTGTTCCCATTCCTTTTTGCTCTCTTTTTCCAGATAAGACGCTCGCGGGTGCTTGTAAAACCCCGTGGGGCGCGCTGCGCTGGTGTAGCGGCCGAAGAAAATCCTGTTGCCCCTGAAGTGTTCGTCCATGACCTCATGAGCTTCTTCGGAATCAAGCGCTTTTCTGAGCCGTACCAATTGGTCCTCCACCAGGGCATTGAGTGGATACAGGATCAAGGCGCGAACGGCTTTTTTCCTTTCAGGAGATTCCCCGGAACGGTGCGGCTTGAATTTTCCATCCCCGTTCCACCATTTATTCCCTTTCAAGAACCCCGCTTCGGGACAGGGCCATTTTACAGCCTCGTTTGCCAGGGAGGCGAAAACCGGCATCAAAAAGGACTCGGTCTTTCCGGATCCGGTTCCGGAGGTGATGATCCCCGGCTCTCCCTGACGGATCCCTCTTTTCAACATCTCCTCCTGATGGGAATAGACCTTATAATCTCTCATAAATCCGGTGTCGGTCAAAAGAGCTTTCCAGGCGTCCCTTCCTTCCCGGGAGAAATGATCCGGCCACAGGTCAGAAGATTCCGCCAAATTGGCGATTGTAGAGCCCGAGGACTTGTATCGAGGGATAGGCTCAAAATAGGGTTCCGTCGCCAGCATCCCAGGTTGGCGAAAGATGTTTCGTCTTTCCTCCATCAAGCCTTCGTCGATGACGCGAAATTCCGTATCCAGATAAGCAATATAAAAGTCCCGAATTTTCTCGAAGCTGCCGATAGGATCGATCATAACGTTTCACTCCCCATTCCAGATAAAACGCAGCAATTCCCCTTCATACTTTTCTTCAAGGGAAAGGTTGATATTCAGGCGAGCTTGCAGATATTTGATCTGCGCCTCGGGGTCTCGTTCCGATAAGGAATCGACAATATTTTCCCATTTTCCCGATGAGAATGCCCCATACCGATTTTGTTCGAATGCCGAGATTCTTTGTCCGGATGAAACCGAGAAAAGTTTCAGATCCTCAAGCAAAAAACAGGGGATGCGGAATGAACTTTTTCCATCCACCAGGGATGCTGCGAGAAGAACGTTTTTCGGCCATGAAATCCCGTTCCCGTCTCCAAGGGGGAGTCGTATCGCTTCATCCCTGTATGCCGCCAGCAAAAGAGGGAGGTAGGCTTCCAATGGAGAACGATTGATTCCCTCCAAAACCACAAGCAATAAACGTTCTTTGTTATGATTATCCGTTGCGGAGTACAGAATCCGAGACAGGTCGGATGGAACAGGAGCGTCTCCCCCGTATAGAGTGCTCTGCTCCAGAAGATCCTGAGTTCTGTAGGTCGCCGCGGATATGGGATACCAAAACACGCTCCCCCCGCAAAGAGACGCGGCCAGAGTATGAATTGCCGCCCAGCTCTGATTCCCCCATAGGACGGGCAGCTGACGCATTCCCATGTACCCGACCATCCTCAGCAGGATGTCCTTCTCCAAATTTTGTCCCTCGCTGTTTTGCGAAAAGATTTCATGAAGTGCTTCCCTCTCCGTGATGGGCTCCGCGTTTTGATGTTGAGGAGGGAAAGGCAAGGGCTCCGGTGATGACTTTTTCCTCGAAACGTTGTTTTTTGAGGAAAGCAGGGCATGGAACAACGAGGACTCTGCGAGGGTTTCCAGAGCCTTGTCGGTCATCGAACGCAATTTTTCGCCAAAAACAGCTAAGTCCTGTTCCCTTTCACGGGTTAGCGTTTCTTTTTCACCTCGAAGGGCGTCAAGCTCTTTCTGAGCGCTGTCCTTTTCCTTCTTCAGGCGAGAGAGCTCGTTTTTGAGTTGGCATTGCTCCTCGTGTATTTTTGCGATCCCTTCTTCTCGAGTTTTGTCCATTTCAAGTTCTCTTTTTTTCCGTTCTTCCTCCAGTTTACCCTCAAGGACTTTGAGTCGTTTTTCCTTCTCCTCTTTCAGCCAATCTTCGATGTTGTGTTCTTTCAGATAGTGTTCGTGAAATATTTCAATAAATTCGTCGATGTAGCCTTTGTTTTTCTTTGCTGCTTCCAGGATCGATGCTATACGCCTGGTGTTTTCAAGTTTATATTCTTCCTTTTCCGATACCTGGGCTATACTGTCACAATATTCTTTATAGAGAGTATTGGTGATCTCAAGGGCTTCAACCGCCTCAGGGTCGATCCTCCTAAATTTTTTTAGTAAGCCGTTCAACAGCGTTTCACCGCTCTGTATGTTTTGCTTCTTTTCCGGTAACAGTTTTTTCCCCGGATAAAGAACACCGATGTTCGTTCCATTGACGTAACAGGAACAAATGTAATTTTGAGGGATTGAGTATTGATCAACCGCATCGGCACGAGCCTGATCTAACCGATACTCATTGTGGTTACTGCTGCCCAGGTTAAAATGAGAGCTCTTCAAGCAAAGCCATTTTTCTTCTTTGGATTCATCGTGAAAGTTCAAGTAAATCTTGTCTGTAAAAATATTTGTTAATGGATTTTTTGATAAAAAATCCGCGATACCATCCAGATCTGTAGATTTTTCAAATAAATATCTGCACTCACAAGCTTTTTCAATTATATTTGTGACATATTCCTTGCCATAGCCGTTAGTTTGAGTTTCGACCCAAAGCAGTTCCCCCTTCTGCAAGGGGAGCCATCGAGGGAAATCCTCTAACACAAGCAGGATCGGTTCAGCCTTGGACTTCTCTCCCATGTGATTGCAGAGTGCCCTTAAGTCAACAGTTTTCCCATCGAGTTTTACGACTTGAGTCAGGACTTTTCTCAATGTTCGTTCCCTCCATTTCTCCATAAAACTGGAAGATGCCTTGCTCGATTTTGCCCCTGACGCCACCGCAGGATATTGGTAGGACGTTCTTCATCTTCCAGGGGAAAGGGTAAAGTCATATTGAGATAGCGGTAGCCCCGTTTTTCCGAGTAAACGGAGTAAGCTCCGTGTGCGTTGCCATATTTGACGATGGGGAGAGGAAAGTAGACCCTGTCCACGCAGACTCGATAACACCTGTTGCCTGTTGCCCGACACGCTGGAGTTTGAGAGCAGGCATAATACACCCATAACGCCCATTCCCTGGAACGTGTACACCATCTGTCCCCTTTGCTGTTCAGAACATATTCATCCTGTCGATCTCTCGACCGAGAACGGTACTGTGTCAGAAGAATTTCTGCTCGCGACGGTTTTTCTGCGACGAATTCTCTGCGAACGGGATCCCAGTAATTGCGCTCCCCCTGCTGCTCCAGGGAAGGCTCCCACGTCTGGGCCAGGACGTCCGGCAGGACGCTCCTCCATTTTAGGGTGGGCGATTCCCTGCATTCCATTCTCAGTTCGGAGGATAAACTGGAGGACACTTGCTCCAGCGTACATTCGTCCGGGCTATCGATCGATGGAAGATGGAACGAGAGTTCCTCATCAAAGCGGAAAGTGCGGAGTTTAAGGTTTGTCTTGTCGCATATACTCTGAATCTCCTGTCGTAGTTCTTCCGGGAAAAGCCCCTCAAAGCGAGAGTGCAGCGTTCCATCAGAAGAGCGTACTGTGTGTAATGCAGGGGGTACGGGAAAATAAATTCCAACTCCATAATTTCGTCTGTGTCGATATTGAATCGTCCCCGATTCCTCCAGCAGACGAAGGATATTCCATTTAGCTGAGGTAACTCCTGTTTTGTATATTGTATCGATCATCTCGATGATGTCTTGAGCGCTGAGACCACGCCTTCGGGTAAAACGGGCCGCAAGGATTTCGATCAGATCGGAGGCTTTCTGAGGTAGGGCATCAAATCCTTCCATTGTGCTAAAGGAGCAATGCGGTTCCTCAGCGCCGGCTCTCATCTCTACAGGATGCCTTACAGAGGCAGCCCAATGGTTTGGAACCAGGACGTCTTCCCCAAGCTGCCCTAGCTTTCCTACATTCAGCCATTCTTTTTCATTTTTGGCTTGCTTGAGCGTGAGAGGCCACGGGAGCCGACGATAAACGTTAATTTCTTTAACGAAAGAAGGCTTTCCGTCAATTCCGTCAAGATGAAGCGTGATGGTCTCCGCTTCCGGAGGCGGACAATGATTCGGGAAATATTGACTATCGTTTCTTTCAATTAAGCTGAAGCAGGAGTTCCACGGCAGACAACATTTCACCGGCAGACGATTCCTGACGACCGGTTTGACGACCGGTTTGTAAGAGGGACGAAACAGGTAACCATTGCGTCCCCCCGGAGGGGTATAACGTATTCCTTCGATAAGAATCTTTTCTTTGGGAGGGCTTTCTAAAATGGACAAGGGGGGACACCCGTCATAGTTCTCATAAAGCTCCTGGAGATCAAGGCGATCGGAGCACCCCCACAGCTCGGCACCGCCATCTTCCTTCTTCGATATGGGTTTCCAGACAGCGATTTTTAAACCGCAAAGAACGTTGCAACGCCCGATCAAAATGACTTCGCCCCTGCGCGGTAGTTTATGACAGCTTCTCCATACGCCATCCTCATCTTTCATAAAACCAAGACAACCGTTATCGATTTGTTCTCGAAAAGTTTCAATATGATCGAGGTGTTTTCTGAGATAAGACAAAATGTCCTGCAGAGGGGAGAAATGCTTGAGAATACGCGGGAACAAGCGGCGTCTCTGTTCTATTTGGAACAGAAATCCCTGGTTCTCATCCTTAACGGCTATCCGGTAACGCCCCCATCGAACTTGCTTGTCCGGTAGCGTATCCCAGACGATCCCTTCGACGGCTTGCCAGAAGGGCAAGCAGACGGCCTCTTCAAGAGAAGACGTGCGGTCAAAAAGGTTAAATTCCTCGATAAAGGCGGAATTATAATTGTGTGACGTTAAACTCCTCTTCACCCTTTCTTTAACCTCTTTGACAAATTTTTCATCCTGCAAATTCGCGCCAATGCCCTTGATGACACCCGTGAGCTTCTTGTAGTCCTTATAAGCCGGGAAAGCCAATTGTTTCGAGTGCCCGATGAGTTTTGCCTTCCCGATATCTGTGGGTAATTGCAGCGGACGATACTTCGGATGGTTATGAAGAAAAGCATTGAGCAGCTGCCAAAGTTGCGGCAACAGCGCCAAGGCTTTTTCTGGAGGCTGGAAACCCAAAAGCTTTTTTAAGCGCTTCCGAAAATTACCCTCACCAGCCGTCGCCGCGTCCATGGTCGCGGCCAAAAGGCTTAAAACGAGTGGAGGTAAAAGTTCATCAGCGTTGAGGGTGGCAAAACGATCTTCTAGGATCTTGCTATCAAAAAGTCTCTTAAAATCATTCGCTGCATCTTGGGTGGGCAGGTTGGAAGCAAAACCTAAAATCTCTTTAGAGATACAAAGACGTGTAACCGGTTCCTGTTTTCCGTTAAAATTATCTGGAAGAAAGAAATGGTTTAACAAACATTGATGCCATTGCTTAACGTTCATTAAGACGATCTCCCTTCCAAAACGAGTCTTTGCCTTTTAAAGAAGCGCAAACCAAGTCCTCTCAGAAAAGAAGTTTAACATAATACGGCCTGCTTTCCTTTGTCTTGTTTTGCTAGGGAAGCGCTGATTTAATCCATGAAGCACCCCGGTGGTACCCCAGCTTGCTTGTTGATGGGCAGAACTTGCCGGGGCCGCCGCTATCCCCGGAGGGGAGCCTTCCGGCAGCCGCTCGCTTCGCTTGCGGGCCGATCAGTCTCAGGATAGCGGCGTGGGGGCTTGGGGGCGAAGCCCCCATGTTAAATTTTAGGGAAGCGCTGGAGATTTTTGCCCATAGATGTTTTGCATACTCCTCTTTGGAAAAATATGCGTTTTTGTTTTAATCAGCGCTTCCCTAGTTCAAGCTCCGCAAGGACGATTACTTTGTGTTGATAATAGAACGAGAGGCTCGCTCTGCTCAAGCGTCCACAGAAGCTTTCTTTCCCAGAAACCTCCGGGTCGAGAGGAACGGGCTGTCCTTCACGGCGAAGCGGTAGGGGTAGCCTGCCGCCTCCCCCGCGTAATCCACGTTGATGCGCGGCGTCGCGGCGACGCGGGCGCCGGGGATCGATTCCCCCTCGGTGAGAAACAGCGTCTCGCCCGTCAGGTCCGCCCCGTTCTGCTCCCGCGAGATGCGCAGTGCCTGGCAGAGTTTGCCGGGCCCGCTGCACAATTTGCGGGCGTCCCTCGTCCCTCTGTGCCGTTCCATCAATTCCACCCCGGATAAGGGTTCCAGTGCACGAATCAGGACGGCCTCGGGAAAGCCCTCGGGGCCCGCGACGACGTTGAAGCAGTGGTACATCCCGTAGATCAGGTAGACATAGGCATAGCCGCCCGCGCGGAACATGACCTCCGTGCGGTGTCCCGGCCGGGCGGCCGGGATGCCGAAGGCGTGGCACGCGGCGTCCGCGGGACCGGCGTAGGCCTCCGTCTCGACGACGATGCCCGCGGCGGCCCCTTCCGCCGTCCGATGGACCAGGACCTTCCCCAACAGGGCGCGCGCCGTCTCGACCGCGCCCCGGAGGTAGAAGGACCGGGGCAGGGGCGGAAGGTCAGGCATGCCCGTCCCCGCGGGGGGCCAGAGCGGGAGGAAAGCGCTCCCGCAGCCGACGGAAGACGCCGGGGGGAACCATGTCGTGCACCGTCCCGCCGAACTGGAAGATGTCGCGGATGACGCTGCTGGAGAGGTAGGAGTATTTGGGGTCGGTCACGATGAAGAAGGTCTCGATCTCCGGGGCCAGCTGGCGGTTCATCAGGGCCATCTGGAACTCGTACTCGAAGTCGGACATGGCGCGCAGCCCGCGGATGATGGCACGCGCCTTCTCCTGCCTCAGGTAGTCGACCAGCAGGCCCGTGAAGTGGCCGACCGTGACGTTGGGCAGGTAGCTCAGCGCCTCTCGGGCCATGGCGTGCCGTTCCTCGACGCTGAACGTGGAACGTTTCTGGGGGTTGACCAGAATGCTGACCTGCACCTCGTCGAAGATCGCGGCGGCGCGTTCGGCAATATAGATGTGCCCGTTGGTGATCGGGTCGAACGAGCCGGGGTAGACGGCCCGGACGGCGCGTTTCATTCGCCAACCTCTCCTTCCTGCGGTGCGCCCTCCTGCGCTTCGGCGTCCCGAATGGCGCGCACGGGGCTCAGGAACGTCAGTACCGTCTCCCCGTACTCCCTCTCGGACTCGACCCGCCACTCCCCCGGGGGGACGGTCAGCGGCTCCCGGACCGAGTGCTCCACGACCATGACGCCGCCCGGCGCCAGAAGCTCCGCAAGCCCTCCGATACCCGGCAGCGCCGCCCCCCACCCCTCGTGGTAGGGGGGGTCGGCGAATACGACGTCGAATACCTTTTTTCGCCTGCGCAGCCAGGCAATGGCCCTCCGCAGTTCGAGGTTCAGGACTGCCGCGCTGCCCGGAGCCGTGTGCGGCACGGAGCGCTCGATAGTCTGGGCCCGTGCACGGACCGATTCCACGAAGACCACGGATGCCGCGCCGCGTCGCAGCGCCTCGAGGCCGACGCGGCCTGTTCCCGCGAAGAGGTCGAGAAACCTCGCTCCCTCCAGGAACCCGACGGCGCCGCGCATGGAGTCCAGGATGCTGAACAGGGCCAGAAGGACCCGGCCGGAGGTGGGGCGGACCTCCTTCAAGGGGCTGGCGCCGCGTTTCCGTCCGGTCCCAGGCGCCGCGCGAGGTCCTCGGCGGCGCACCGCACGGCGGGGGTCAGAAAGGCGTTTGCCGTCCCGTCCAGCTGGACCAGCGTGCCGCCGCCGCGCTCGGAGACCCTGAGGTAGTAACGCTGCTCGAACTCGTCGTCGGTGGAGAAGGTGTCGACCAGGAAACACGGAGCCCCGTCCGGCCCCGCGTAATGGCGGCCGAACGCCCACCGGGCGTCTCCCCTGCGTCCGCTCGTCCCGTCGAGGTCCGCGATCCTCTCCTCGTTCGGGGGATATTCCGTCCTGATGTGCATCTCCGAATCCCTCCAGGTCCGTCGTGCGACGGTGAAGTCCCGTGTCTTGGCGAAGATCAGCCTGTGGATCGCCTTGCCCTGCTCCATCCATTTGCGCTCGTACTTCGTCGTGACGGGGCGCTCGGGGTTCGTCTCGCACGAACGGAGCTCGAGCGCCGCATGGGCCGAAAGCCGTGCCTGGACCTCCTGAGCGTAGGGCTCGTCGTCCGTGACCAGCTCGAAGACGCCGCCTGGCCTCAGCACCGCGGCCAGGTCGTCGGTGAACTCCCGGGCGGTCACGCGGCGGTGCGCATGGCGCTTCTTGGGCCAGGGGCAGGGAAAGTTCATGTAGATTTTATCCAGGGAGGAGTCCGCGAAGAGCTCCTTCATCATGTAGCGGGCGTCCGTGCGGATGAGCCTGAGGTTGTCCAGCCCCCTCGAACGCCTGGCGCAGCGCAGGACGCAGGCCGGCGAGACCTCCATGCCCAGCAGGAACGTGTCCGGGTTCGCCCCCGCGTGACGCACCGTGTACTCCCCGTTGCCGAACCCGACCTCCAGCTCCGTCCGGCCCCGCCCCCCGGACAGCGCCCTCAGATCGAGCGGAAGGGACAGGCCCCGGGGCAGCAGGATGTTCCCATAGCCGCCCCTGTGCCCGTCCGTGTTCAGAATGTCCATTTCAGAACGTCCATGTGAAGTCCGGCAGGCCTTCCGCCCTCAGCCGTTTTTTGACGTCCTCCATGATGAAGGCCAGGGCTTTCTCGTCCCTGCCCTCGCAGCGGGTCGTGATGACGGGCTGGGTGTTGGAGGCGCGGATCAGCCCCCAGCCGCCGGGGTAGAGGATGCGGATTCCGTCCAGGGTCAGGCCCTTGTAGTCCTTGAGCGCCTTGTCCCGGATGCGCCGGATGACCTCGAATTTCTCGGAGTCCGGGCAGTCGATCCGGGCCTCCTCCGTCGCGGGGTATAGGGGGATGGAGGCCATGAGGTCGGAAAGGCTTCTTCCGGTCCTGGACAGGATTCTCAGGATGCGCCCCGCCGCGTAGAAGGAGTCGTCGAACCCGTAGTACTCGTCGGCGAAGAACATGTGCCCGGAGAGCTCCCCCGCGAAGGGCGCGCCGATCTCCCGCATCTTCGCCTTGATGACGGAGTGCCCGGATTTCCAGAAGAGCACCCGGCCGCCCAGGCGCTCGATCTCCTCCGGCAGCGCCATGCTGCACTTGGGCTCGACAATGGCCTCCGTACCGGGCCGGGCCTTCAGGATCTCGGCCCAGTAGAGGGCCATCAGACGGTCCCCGAAGATCACCGTGCCGTGTTCGTCCACCACGCCCAGGCGGTCGGCGTCCCCGTCGAAGGCAAACCCGACGTCCGCCCCCGAGGACTTGACCTTCTCGATCAGGTCCTGGAGGTTCTCGCGCTTCTGCGGGTCCGGGTGGTGATTGGGGAAGCGCCCGTCTGGCTCCGCGTAGAGGGGGATGCAGGCGCAGCCCAGCGACTTGAAGAATCGCTCGGCGATGGGGCCGGCGGTTCCGTTTCCGCTGTCGCAGACCACCTTGAAGGTGCGGGAGAAGGGTTCGAACCTGGAGGCGAGCATCGCCAGGTAGTCGTCCGTGATGTCCCGCGCCGTGACCGAACCCGGGCCGCAGGGCGGAAGCTCCGACTCCGTCAGGCGACGCACCTCCTGTATGCTGTCGCCCCAGAGCGTGGCGTTGTCGTATCCCAGCTTCAGGCCGTTCATGTTGGGCGGGTTGTGGCTGCCCGTGATCATGACCGCGCCCTTCAGGTCGAGGTGATGCATGCTCCAGTAGAGCAAGGGGGTCGTGACGGTCCCGATATCCATGATGTCGATGCCCGAGGCGGTGAGGCCCCGGACGACGGCGGCCCGGATGCGCGGGGTCGAGAGCCTGACGTCTCCTCCCACGGAGACGCGGTCGACCGACCGCTCCCTCAGCCAGGCGCCGTAGGCCCTGCCGATCGCCTCCACGACGTCGTCCGTCAGATCCCGTTCCGCGTCGCCCCGGATGTCGTACTCCCTGAAGATGTCCGGCGAGATGTTCCCTTTCATTTGCCCCTCAGGACCTCCCCGACTACCTCCATGCCCCGGGCCACCAGGGCCTCGTCGGCCTGGCTGCCCATGTGCCCGATGCGGAAAACCCGGCCGTCCAGCGATCCGTAGTTTCCTCCGGCGACGAGCCCCTTCTTCCTCAGCGCGGCGTCCAGCTCCGGCCACGTCCAGCCGTCCGGGACGTTGAAGGCCGTCACGGTGGGGGAGCAGATGTCCTCCCGCACGGGGAAGAGCGTCAGCCCCGCCTCGCGCCCCATCGTCCGGCAGAGTTGAGCCGCACGGGCGTGTCGGGCGTAGGCGTTATCCGGCCCCTCCTCCATGATGGCGTTCAGGGCGACGTTCAGCGCCGTCATCCCCTGCCAGTCGTGCGTGTAGGGCATGGCCCGGACCTCGGGGACCCTCCGCCAGGGCAGATAGGCGTCGTATCCACTGTATCCGACGCGCTCGAAGACGCTCCACGCACGCGCGGAGACGGTGGAGACGGACAGGGACGGGGGAAGCGACAGCACCTTCTGGCTTCCAAGAAGGCCGATATCGATGAGCCCCTCGTCCACCCCTACGGGGGCCCCGCCCCCGCTCGACACGAAGTCGACGAGGAACAGCGCGTCCGCCTCGCGGGCGATCTCCCCCAGCTCCCTGAGATGAGGGTTCAGGGTGCCGCTGGGGGTCTCGCAGTGCACGGCGGTGACGACCTGCGGACGGAAACGCCGGACGGCCTCCCGCACCTTGCCGGGATCGGGGACGTCGTCATAGGGGAAGGCCACGACCTCGGCCTCCGCCCCGATGGCGCGGGCCATGTCGGCGAACCCCTCGCCGAAGAGTCCCGAGGCGACGGCCAGCAGCCTCTCGCCCGGACGCAGGGCGCTCTTGACGCCGCCCCACAGGATGGACATGGCCTCCCCGGAGGTGATGACGACGCTCTCCTTCGTCCCGAGCAGCGTCTGGACGAGCTTCTGGTTTTTTGCGTACAGATCGTAAAATTCGGTCTCCAGATCGGAGCTGCCGAAGTCGGTAAGCCACGCCTCGCGAATCTTCCGGGGCACCGAGACGGGGCCGGGCACGAGGCCGATGGGATAGGTGTTCATGAATTTCGCTTCCTTTCATTTCAGTCGGAAATGCTTGTTCGAGCGGAACGATTGTCCTGGGCCCGGCGATGCGGGGCCGTCACCGCCCCTCGAAGAGAAGGATGACCTGCGTGGCGAACTCGGTCAGTTCCTCCTGCGACGCGCCCGCGCTCTCCAGGGTCAGGGTCCTGTCCTTCCCCAGCTCGATGGCCAGGGCCGTCCCAAGGATGTCCTGCCGCTCCAGAACGGCCCGGTGTCCCTCGATGTCGAGCGTTTGGTATCGGGCCCCGAACCCGAGCGGAAGGTCGTCGGCGCTCACCGCACCCTGGGGGACGAGGAGCGTCCCGGGACCGGGGCCCTCCATCAGGATCGCCTCGATGCGCCCGGGAGGGGCGCTGCGCGTGTAGATGCGATTGTGCCAGACCCCAAGGTCCTCCGATGCCGTCCTGAAGGGAATGGCGTCCCCGGATTCCGCGAGCCACGGCCCCACGAGGTCGGGCAAAGGGCCCACCGCGGCCGAGGACGACGGACACAAAAGCATGAACGTAAGGAAAAGCGTCAGACAAAGGGACGAACGTCCGCAAAGCATCGCGATCCGCTCCTTTTCATAGAAACGTTTTTCAGGAATGTCCTGAATTGCTCATGATTATACCGGAGTTTGAATAAAACAGGGCTCAGCCGTTCGGGGTATCGTGAGGAAAGCACATCCGTTCCAGGTCGACCGCGCGGTCGAACGCCGCCTCGTCCATCCAACCCAGGGCGAGCACGGCCTCCTTCAGGGTCGTCCCCTCGTCGTGGGCCCTGCGCGCGGCCTGAGCCGCGCGGTCGTAGCCGATGAGAGGCGTCAGGGCCGTCACGTTCATCAGGGAGCGTTCGGCATAGCGCCGCAGGCGCTCCTCGTCGGGCTCGATGCCGCGGACGCAGTTTGTCGTGAAGGAGGCGACGGCGTCCTTCAGAAGCCTGCACGACTGAAGGAAGTTGTAGATCAGGACCGGCATGTAGACGTTGAGCTCGAAGTTCCCCTGGCCGGCCGCGAAGGCTACCGTGACGTCGTTGCCCAGGACCTGGGCCGCGACCATCGACAGGGCCTCGCACTGCGTGGGGTTGACCTTGCCGGGCATGATGGAGCTGCCCGGCTCGTTCTCCGGCAGCCTCAGCTCGCCCAGGCCGCAGCGCGGGCCCGAGGCCAGCCATCGCACGTCGTTGGCGATCTTCAGCAGGTCCATCGCCAGGGTGCGGAGCGCCCCGTGCGCGAAGGACAGCTCGTCCTTGCCGCTCAGAGCCTGGAACTTGTTGGCTGCGGGATGGAATTCAAGCCCGGCCGTGCGCGACAGCTCCTCCGCCGTCAGCCTGTCGAACCCCTCGGGCGCGTTGAGCCCCGTGCCCACGGCGGTCCCCCCGAGGGCGAGGGACGAGAGGAAGGGGAGCGCCGCCTCGATCATCCGCGCGTCGCGCTCCAGGAGAGCGGCCCAGCCGCTCATCTCCTGCCCCAGGGTGATGGGGGTGGCGTCCTGCAGGTGCGTGCGCCCCGTCTTGACCAGGAGCATGAAGGCGTCCGCCCTCTCGGAGAGGGTCGCGCGAAGCTCCTCCAAGGTGGGGAGCAGGTCCCGAATCGCGCGCGCCGCCGCGATGTGCATGGCGGATGGGAAGACGTCGTTGGAGCTTTGGGAACGGTTGACGTGGTCGTTCGGGTGCACATCCCCGGGCGTTCCGGCCTCCCTCAGCAGCTCCGTCGCGCGGTGAGCCAGCACCTCGTTGACGTTCATGTTGGTCTGGGTCCCGCTGCCGGTCTGCCAGACGGACAATACGAACTCGGCGTCGAGCCGGCCCGAGAGCGCCTCGTCCGCGGCGCGGATGATCGCGTCGGCCACGGCCCCGCTCAGGCAGCCCAGGCTCGCGTTGACGCGTGCGGCCGCACGCTTGATCAGGAGCAGGGCCTCGTGGACCTCCCGGGGCATCCGTTCCGTTCCGATGCGGAAGTTCTCCAGGCTGCGCTGCGTCTGCGCCCCCCACAGCCGGTCCGCGGGGACGCGCACCTCGCCCATGGAGTCCCTCTCGATGCGATAGTCCATGATGTTCCGTGTCCTTTCGTTGGAAGATTCAGTAACCTCTCCCGCAATATCTCGAGTGGAAGAGGAGAAACGATTTCGCCATTATCTCACGGAGTCCCAAGGAACGTTGCAGTGCCCGGACAACAGAACTGTCCTGGAAATTGCCTTTGTCCTGCGTAATGCGTAGCTGGACAAAATCTTCTGTCTGCTCTACGAGGGGGCATTTTCCCTGCTTGACAAATAGCCACAATATAGTGTAATCTTTTCTTAAATTAATAGGGATGTTCGTCACGCTGAAGTGACGGATGATTTTGGGGCGCTGAAGTCTGGAGTGATGAATCTATCATGGCCAGACTTTTTTGTCTTTCTAAGGAATGAGACGACATGGCGCTGAAAAAATTACGCATTCTGATTGCGGATGATGAACCTATTACGCGTATGGACCTTCGCGAAATGCTCGAGCAGGCGGGGTATCCGGTAGTCGGAGAGGCCTCTGACGGGTTCGATACGATCCAGTTGTGCAAATCCTTGTTGCCTAATGTAGTCCTCATGGACGTGAAAATGCCTCTTTTGGATGGACTTGCCGCTTCCCGTGATATTCATGAGGAGCACTTGGCAGATGCCGTTGTGCTGTTGACCGCTTACAGCGATCCCGAATTTGTGGAAAGAGCAAGGGACGCGGGGGTCAGTGTCTATATGGTCAAGCCCGTGGATGAAAGAATTCTGATCCCCAATCTTGAGCTTGCGGTGGCCAGGGGCAGGGAGCAGGCACAGCTCAGCAGGGACTTACAGACGATGTCCTCGCGTCTGGAATCCCGTAAGCTGGTGGAGCGTGCCAAGGGCCTGCTGATGTCGGAGAAAGGCATGAGCGAGCAGGAAGCTTTCGATTACATCAGGAAGGTCAGCCGTGATAAAAACATATCCATGAGGCGGGTTTCGGAGGTCATTATCCTGAAGAAATGAGGTGAGTTTGGAGGGCGATGTAAGGTGAAGGAGGAGATTGAACGTCTCTGTCAGAAACATACGGATTTGTCACGAAAAGAGATAAATTATATCAAACAGATTTCCTTGTCGTTGCCGTTTCTGGCGGATACGGAGGAGGCGGATGTTTTCATCAACTGTCCGTGTCCCAGCGGGGATAGCGTAGTGGTGGCTCAAGCCAAGCCCCGGAACGCCTCGTCCGCCTATCGGAAGTATATTTTAGGCATGTTCGCCAGGCGGCTGAACGAGCCTGCGGTGGACAGAACGTTGCGGCTCGGGTGTGCGACCAGGAGAATGAAGGCCTTGAATCAGGAGAACGTCCCTGTCATCCAGGTCGCTACTCCCATCCGATACGAGGGAAAGACCATCGGTGTGCTGACGTATGAGCGCTTTGCCGATGGGTGGGAGGACGGCCAGCCGTTTCACGAGCTGTTTGGCGGAGTGGGCAGGAACACGGAATGCGATGCTGAAAAATGCGCTGCCAGGACGGACTGGGAATGGGTGGTAAATTGCATTGAGGAAGGGATAATCTTAATTGATTGCAAGGGTTTTGTGATTTTCCGCAATGCGATTGCCCGGCAATTATACAAGAGGCTGGGATATATGGAGGATATCCTGGGTCAGGAGTATCGAAACATCTGCCTCGATAAGATGGACATGGAGCGGGAGGCTTTTACCGAGGAGCTTCAGATGGGGCGGTACTCCCTGAGGATCCGAAAGATCCCTGATCCGATGGAGGGAGTGTCCTTCGCGGTATTTGTCAGTGACGTCACCCATATTAAGAATCAGGAGAGGGAGCTCGTCCTGAAGTCCGTGGCCGTGCAGGAAATGCATCATCGAGTTAAAAATAACCTCCAGACGATTGTTTCCCTGATTCGGCTCCAGGTACGGCGTATAGAAAATCTGCAGGCTCATGAGCTCCTGGAGGAGACCGCCGATCGTATTCAGACGATCGCGACGACGCATCAGTTGCTGGCAAAGAAGGGGATTGACTGGGTGTCGCTTCAGGAGGTCCTGGGGGTCATCGCGGACAACGCCATTCGGGCCAACAAACCAGAGCAAAAGGAAGTATCAATATCCGTTGCGGGAAAGGATTGCATGGTGAACTCCAATCTTGCGACTACCATTGCCTTGGTCGTCAATGAGCTTATACACAATTCCCTGGAACATGCATTTGTCGGCAAAACAAAGGGAAGCATTCGGATTCGGACTGGCAAAGAGATGGACTTGTACGGGACCGTCTCCGTAGAGGACGACGGGAGAGGCTTTGACGTCAGTCGCCCCGGGCATCTGGGCCTGAACATCGTCGAGGTGCTGGTTAAGGAAAAACTGCGGGGAAGCCTGACCATCGCATCCAACAAGAACGGGACTCATACTTCATTCGGCTTTCAGATCTAACGATTCTGTCTGATGGATTAAGGACTTTTCCAACCGAATAGGGCCGGTACGGTGAAGTATCGGCAATAAGGCGCTGAAGCCCAGATACAGCAGACTGTATGTGGGCTTTTGTTTTTTGAGCTTTTGAGTGAGGGGAATTTTGATCTCGAACGAACGGGCTCCATGAGAAGTGAAGGAGGAGGAAAATGGTACGGGAATTAATCGATAATATAACGAATTTTCGATGTTTCACGGATAGTGTTTCCTTATGGGTACAGCAGCTGTCCGTCAATTCCTTCATTATCTTCGTCATGATGATCTTCATGCTCTTGGGAGCCGTAGATCGGATGCGCGGAAATAAATGGGGATATGGGGCATCGTTTGAGGAGGGTTTTCAAGCGATGGGGCCGCTTGCGCTGGGCATGGCCGGGGTGGTGGCCGCTGCGCCGGTGCTCTCCATACTTCTGCGGCCGGTGATAGTCCCTCTATATCGTCTGCTTGGAGCGGATGCCTCCATGTTCGCGGGGACCATTCTTGCCTGCGATACAGGCGGCTACCCCCTTGCGATGGAGCTTACCTCGGATCCTTCGGTGGGAAAATTCTCCGGCCTGTTGCTGGGCAGCATGATGGGGCCTACGATCATCTTCACCATCCCGGTGGCTCTCAGCCTCATCAAAAAAGAGGACCGCCCGTATTTGGGTTCCGGAGTGTTGGCGGGAATGATCACCATTCCTATAGGCTGCATTGCAGGCGGACTCGTCATGAACATGACCCCTCATAAAATAAGTATCGGAACCATATTGGTGAATCTGCTTCCCGTCATCCTCATTGCGGGGTTGATCGTTCTGGGCCTGTGGTTCGCTCCGGGAAAGATGATTGAGGGCTTCAGCAAATTCGGAACCGGCGTCACGGTCGTCATTACGTTTTTTACCGCCATAGCGGTCTTCGAATACCAGACTCAGATTAAATTCCCATTGCTCAACATTATGGTGGAAGAGGATGCAAACGGGGAAATTCCTCTGTTGACAGGACTTCTGATCTGCGGCCAAATTTCCACCATTCTCATCGGGGCCTTTCCAATGGTGAAGTGGATCACAAGGCATTTCGGCAAGGCGCTTGGTTATTTCGGGAGTGCGCTTGGCATGGACGAAAAAGGATCGGCGGGCTTGGTCGCCTCTTTAGCCAACCATATCGCCATGTACACCATGTTGGGGGACATGAATTCCAGAGGAAAGCTCCTCAACGTAGCCTTTTCCGTCTCGGGGGCCTTCGTCTTCGGAGATCATCTCGGTTTTACCGCGGGGGTCGACTCCGAGATGATTTTCCCCGTGGTCCTCGGGAAGCTTACGGCAGGGGTTACGGCGTTATTGCTGGCCAATTTCCTCTACCCGAAGCTGACGGCCAAGATGCAGCCCAATTCCTGATCCCCAAGGATCTTTTCGCCCATTATGAAAGTGCTCGAACGGGCATTTTGTTTATGGGATAAAACTATTCTGAATCAAGGAGATGAAGAGCGGATGTCGAAACAGGTTGCGGCGAAGTTGAACGGAAAGGCGGCGTTGGTGACCGGGGCCGCGATGGGTATGGGAGCGGCTATATCCGAGGTATACGCAAAGTATGGTGCGAAACTTTGCATGATCGACATGTCGCCGAAGGTGGAGGAAAAAGCGGAGGAACTTCGCAAAAAACATGGTGCGGAGATTATTACGAGGATTGCCAATGTAACGAAGCCGGAGGATTTAAAGGCGGCTGCGGAGGAGATGGTGAAGACTTTCGGCCGTATAGACGTGGCTTGCTGCAACGCGGGCGTCTGTCGTCTCGGGAACTTTTTGGAGATGAGCGAAGCGGACAGAGACTTTCACATCGATGTCAACATCAAGGGCGTCTGGAATACCTGTAAGGCCGTAATCCCCAATATGCTCGAGAATGGAGGCGGAAATATCGTCATCGCGTCCTCGGTCACGGGGGACATCGTGGCGGATCCCGGGGAATCGGCTTACGCCCTGTCCAAGGCCGCGCTGGTGGGACTGACGAAGGCCCTGGCAATCGAGTTTGCGGGGAAAAATATCCGTGTCAATTGCTCGCAACTGGGTTATGCACGCACGCCGATGGCGGAGAGCATCGCCAAGCAGAGCAATCCGGACGATCCTGAGAGTGCACTTGCGGATATGGCGAAGGGGATCCCCGTGCATCGTCTGGCCGACCCGTCGGAGGTGGGCGAGCTGTTCGCCTTCCTGGGCTGTGAGGAGTCCAGTTATCTTACCGGCTCACAGATCGTTATCGATGGCGCGGCGACGATCAGGGAGTCCAATATGGGAGTGTAATTTCCCCAATGTCCCATTCGGATGAAAACTTCATTCGGTTGAAAGCTTCGGTTGAGAATTTCAGTTGAAGATCAGGAGGTCGACATAATGAGCAGAAAGCAATTTGTCCATCCGTATATCCCGAATTCCGAGCCTGGAATAAAGAGGGAGATGCTTGACGCGATTGGGATGAAAAGCGTTGAGGGAATCTACAAGGAAATCCCGGATCGGCTCCGTTTTAAGGGGCGAATGGACCTGCCGGACCCTATCATCTCCGAGTGCAGCCTTCAGCGTCATGTAGAGGGGCTTCTGGCCAAGAACAGAAATGCCAAGGATAACATTTGTTTCCTCGGAGGAGGTACGTGGAATCACTATGTTCCTGCGGTCGTCGAAACGATTATGGAGCGGGATGAATTCCTGACCTGTTACGTGGGGGAAGCGTATACGGATCACGGAAAATTTCAGACGCTGTTTGAAAGCAGCTCCATGATTGGTGATTTGACGGGCTTTGAAGCCTGCTGCACGCCTACCTACGACTGGGCAAACGCGATCGCAATTGCCTGCAGGATGGCGAAGCGTACAACGGGCAGGGAGGAAATCCTGGTTGCCGGCAATATGGCTCCCGATAGGCTGTCGGTGGTGAAGAATTATTGCAAGCCCGAGATGAAGGTCGTCAAGGTCGCCTATCACAAGGAGACCGGGATGATGGATATGACGGATCTGAAGTCGAAGCTCTCCGATCGGGTCGCCTGCGTTTATTTCGAGAATCCCATCTATCTTGGTGCCTTGGAAGAGCAGGTCGCCGATATCGTCAAGGCGGCGCACGGTGCCGGAGCTCTTGCGATGGTCGGCGTGGACCCCACCAGCCTTGGGGTGCTGGAAGCTCCGGGCGCGTATGGCGCGGATTATGCCGTCGGCGACCTCCAGCCTCTGGGGCTGCACATGATGTATGGGGGCGGCGTCGGTGGATTCATCGCGACGAAGGACGAGAAGGAATTCCTCGGAGAATATCCTGCCCTTCTGTTTGGGATCTGCAAGACGCAGAAGGAAGGGGAGTACGGTTTCGGCGAGGTCTACTACGAAAGGACCTCTTACGCCTCCCGGGAAAAGGGAAAGGACTTCATCGGAACCACGACGGCTTTGCATGGAATGGCGGCAGCGGTCTATATGGCTCTCATGGGGCCGCAGGGATTCCAGGAACTGGGCGAGGGGATTCTGCAGCGGGTCGAGTACGCCAAGGCGGGGCTTGCCAAGATCAAAGGAATCAAGATCCCCCTCAAAGGATACAGCTACTGCGATTTTATGGTCGACTTCAACGGGACGGGAAAGACCGTGAAGGAGATCAACAAGGCTCTGCTGGAGCATCGAATCCTGGGCGGAAAGGACATCAGCGGAGAATTTCCCGAGTACGGACAAAGTGCCCTTTACAGCGTGACGGAAGTTCATACGCAGGAGGATTTGCACGCGCTGTTCGATGCACTGAAGAAGATTTGCGCATAGGGCGTCGGGATGCTGCCTACGATAACTGCAGTGATGGACAAGGAGATGGAGGTTATATAAATGGCTAAGGTGAACGTCAGAAAAGATTTTCATCAGGCAAGATGGAATGAGCCGATTATTTACGAACTCTCCACCCCGGGCCTGCGGGGAATCATTCCGCCGCTTGTCGAGGACGGAATCGTGAAGGAAACGGGGGATGTCATTTCGAAGCTGCCGGTCGGCCTGAGAAGGAAAAGCTCCCTGGACTTGCCGGAGGTTCCGCAAAAGCATGTGCTTGCCCATTACATTCACCTTTCGCAGGAAACTATGGGCTCGAACCTTTCTAACGATATGTCCGAGGGGACCTGTACCATGAAATACAACCCGCGCCTTTGCGAGTCCCTGACCCTCAATCCCGGCTTCGCGGATATTCACCCCGACCAGGACCCGGAGACGGTCCAAGGCATGTTGCAGATATACTACGACTTCGAAAAGGTGGTCAAAGAGGTTTCCGGACTGGACAAATTTTCTCTGCAGCCGGGCGGCGGCAACCATGCCGTGTATACGGCGGCCTCCGTCGTGCGAGCTTACCATGAATCCCGCGGCGAATTGGCACAAAGAAACGAGATCATCACGACGATCTTTTCGCATCCCTGTGATGCCGCCTGCCCTGCAACGGCGGGCTTCAAGATCATAACCATTTATCCGGATGAGCATGGCATGCCGGACTATGAGGCGATCAAGGCTGCTGCAAACGAGCATACGGCCGCGATCTTTATGACCAATCCGGAGGATATCGGTATCTACAACATCCATGCCGATAAGATCGTAGAGGCAATTCATGCGGTTGGAGGCCTGTGCTTCTACGACCAGGCCAACGCCAATGCGTTTTTGGGCATAGCGAGGGCGAGGGAAGCCGGATTCGACATGTGCCACTTCAACGTTCATAAGACTTTCGGAACTCCTCATGGAGGCGAAGGTCCGGCCAGCGGCGCTTTCGGAGTACGCGACTACCTTGCGAAGTTCCTGCCGGTCCCGACCGTAGAGTTCGACGGCAGTAAATACTATCTCGATTACGACAAGCCGGAGAGCATCGGGAGGGTCCGCGAATATATCGGTCAGTCGGCGGTCATCCTGAAAGCCTATGCTTGGAGCCGCATGATGGGGCCGGACGGCTTGAAGGAATGCGCCGAAGTATCGGTCATCAACAATAACTATATGCTGAAGATGATGGAAAAGATTCCGGGCGTGACCCATGCGTTCCAAGGCAACGGAATCGTCCGTCAGGAGCAGATCCGCTACAGCTTCGAGGAACTGAAGAAGAAATACGACATCGGATCCGAGGACATGAACTGCAGGATGGGGGATTACGGCATTCCGTGGTTCTGGTCCAGCCACCATCCGTGGGTCATTCCGGAGCCCATGACAATCGAGCCGTGTGAGTCCTACACAAAGGAGGATATCGAGGAATACTGCAAGGTGGTGGAGATCTGCGCCAAAGAGGCGATGGAGAATCCTTCTTTGCTTAAGAACGCTCCTCATAATACGGCAATGCATCGGAGGATCAACGAGGAGGAACTTGATGATCCCAGCAAGTGGGCGATCACCTGGAGGGCCTATAAACGTAAACACAACATCAAGTGATCGTGCAACAGGAATGTTTCGAGGCCGGGGATACTCTCCCCGGCCTGATTCTCAATGGGGTCGGAATATCGTGTCTGGGGGCCTGTCAAATATGAAGAAGCTGGGGTTTATCGTCAATCCGGTGGCGGGTATCGGGGGCAAGGTGGGATTGAAAGGCTCCGATGGCGAGGCTACCTTGAAAAGGGCGTTGGAATTGGGAGCAGTGGCAGAGAGCGGGAAAAAAGCGCTGGTGGCCATGAGGGCATTGAAAGAGGCGGCGGGGGCCCTGGATATTTATACGTATCCCGGAGAGATGGGGGCGGATATATGCAGGGAGGCGGGGCTGGACTGTACCGTCTTGGGAAGGATAGAGCAGGGGCACACTACCCCGGAGGATACGATTCGTGCCGCCAGGATGCTTCGGGACGCAAAACTCGATTTGATACTATTCGCGGGCGGGGACGGCACAGCCAGAGATATTATGGATGCGGTGGGCACGACGATACCGGTGCTGGGGATACCGACGGGCTGTAAGATCCATTCCGGAGTCTACGCCGTGAATCCTCGGACGGCAGGGATGCTGATGGGGCAATATGCGCTTGGAAAGGTGCGGGAGACCCGAGAGGCGGAGGTTATGGATATCGACGAGGACCTTTTTCGCCAGGGTATCGTGCAGGCCCGTCTATATGGATATCTTCAGGTCCCGAACGAATCAAAGATGGTGCAAAACCTGAAGAGCGGACGAGGGTTCAGCGAAAGTGCATCCGTGGAGCTCCTCTCCAACTATATTGCAGATACGTGGGAAGATGACACTTTGTATATCGTAGGAACGGGATCGACCATCGCCGCCATTATGAAGAGACTTGGTCTTCAGAATACCTTATTGGGCGTTGACCTGGTATATGGCGGCGCCGTCATCGCTTCCGACTGCACCGAGCGGGAAATCCTCCGGACCATGGAGAACTATGACAAGGTGAGAATTCTCGTGACGGTCATCGGGGGACAGGGCTATATATTCGGACGCGGAAATCAGCAGATCAGCGCTTCCATCATCAAAAAAGTTGGGAGGGAGAACATTATTGTCGCTGCATCGAAAAATAAGATGCTCTCCCTCTTCGGAAAATCGCTGTACGTCGATACCGGGGACGAGGAGGTGAATCAGGCCCTGGCAGGGTACATTCGGGTCATTGTCGGTTATGGGGAATCCGTCATGGCCAAAGTGTCCGCCTGAGATGCCTCTGCGGAAGAGGGGATGTGAATAAACGTTTTCAAGAGATACCTGTGGACTGTACGTAGTCGATGATGGCGGGTTCCGGAGGGGAATCCGCCATCATTAATATTTTTGTCCCCTTCCGGTTCGGGGACGAAAGTTGAGCGGAAGGCGGCTTTTTGCTGCCTACCGCCCGATAGGAACGCCTTTCCCCGGCACTTGCGCCGTGGTATATACTTTTTAGTGAGATGGCGGCATATGCCGTAAGGTTACGGGAGGGATTGTTCTGATCGACATCAAGGGGCTTCGGCTGGCCTTCGGGGAGAAGGCCGTCTTCGACGATGTCGGCTGCCTGATCGGGGATCGGGCCCGGATGGGGCTCGTCGGCAACAACGGGGCGGGGAAGACGACGCTGCTGCGCGTCCTGACGGGGGAGATCGAGCCGGACGGAGGACGCGTCGAGCGTTCCAGGGGGCTGAGGGTCGGCTACCTGCCCCAGGACCTCGTGGAGCTGGAGCCCGTTCCGGTCCTGGACCTCCTGAAGGAACGCGTGGGGCTCGCCGGGCTGGAGGCGCGCCTGCGCACGGTGGAGCTCGCCCTGTCCCGGACGGACGAGGGGACGCGGGACCTCGGCGGACTGCTGGACGAACACTCCCGTCTGGAGCGGCATTTCGAGCACCTGGGGGGCTTCGGCTTCGAGGCGGCGGCGTTGAAGGTGCTGCGCGGCCTGGGTTTTGCGCAGGAGGATGGGGCGCGGAACTGCTCGGAGTTCTCCGGCGGATGGAAGATGCGCATCGCCATGGCGGCCCTGCTGCTCTCCGCCCCCGACGTGCTGCTGCTGGACGAGCCGACGAACCACCTGGACACCGAGAGCATGGAATGGCTCGAGGGATGGCTGCGGGGCCATAAGGGGGCCGTCGTCGCCGTGTCGCACGACCGCCGTTTTCTGGAGAACATGGCCGAGCAGATCGCGGAGCTCGAGCACGGCCGCCTGACGCTCTACCCCTGCGGCTACGATCGCTATCTGCTGGAGAAGCAATGGGCCCGGGAGCGGCTGGAGCGCACGGCCGAGGATCAGAGACGCCGCGTGGAGGAGACCCTGCGTTTCGTCGACCGCTTCCGCTACAAATCGTCCAAGGCGGCCCAGGTACAGAGTCGCCTGAAGCGGCTCGAGAAGATGGAGCCCATCGTGCTGGACGGCCCCGACAAGGAGGTCCGGTTCCGCATCCCCGAGGCCCCGGACAGCGGCTGGGAGGTCCTGAGCGCCCGCGGCCTCTCCAGGGAGTACGACGGAAAACGGGTCTTCGACGGGCTCGATTTCTCCATCAACCGCGGGGAGCGCGTCGCCCTGGTGGGCGTCAACGGGGCGGGGAAGTCCACCCTGCTGCGCCTCCTGAGCGGGACCGAGGAGCCGACCACCGGGGCCGTGCGGCTGGGGCACAACGTCAGGGCAGCCTTCTACTCTCAGGAGAGCGCGCAGAACGTGGATTATTCCCATACGATATGGGAGGAGGCCCGATCGGCGCCCTCGGTCCTGAACGACGTTGGCCGCCGCAGCCTGCTGGGCGCGTTCCTGTTCTCCGGGGAGGACATCCATAAGCGCGTGTCCGTCCTGTCGGGAGGGGAGAAGGCGCGTCTGGCCCTTTTCAAGCTCATGCTGGCCGAGACCAACCTCCTGATCCTGGACGAGCCGACGAACCACCTCGACCGGAGCACCCGGGAACTGGTGCAGAACGCCCTGCTCCAGTACCGGGGGACGCTTCTCATCGTCTCCCACGACCGCCATTTTCTGGACGCCCTGGCGGAGCGGGTCCTCGAGATTCGCGACGGGCGGCTCTACGACTATCCCGGCAACTATTCCTGGTTCCTGGAGAAGCGGGAGGAGATGGAGCGCCGGGACGGGGGCCCCGAACCCGACGGTGCGCTCCGGGTCGCGGATGCCCGCGAGGCCCGCAGGCGGGTGGCCGCGGAGCGGGAGCGGGCCGAACGGGAGCGGCGCGAGATCCGCAGGGAGCTGACGCCCCTGGAAAAGCGGATCGAGGGTATGGAGTCCCGCAGGGACGCGATCGACTCGGACCTGAGCGATCCTGCGGTGCTCGCCGACTCGGCGCGGATTCGGGAGCTCATGGTGGAGCGCAGCGCGCTCTCGGACGAGCTTTCGGAGGCCTACGAGCGCTGGGAGGCCCTGTCGCTCCGCCTGGAGGGCATCGTCCTGCCGGGATGACGGAATGGCGGGCCGGGGCCATTCCGGCCCTCGGCTCTCGATATTTGTTTGGGGGAACGCTGATTGAGTCAGCGCTTCCTTTGTGCTTTCACGAGTTCCATCTGTGGGGAGGAGGCCCCGAATTGCACGAGCTGTCCCTGACGGAATCCGTAAACAACGCGATCCTGGACCTCTGCGAGCGTTCGGGCTGGAGGCGCGTCCGCCGCATCGTGCTGAAGGTCGGGGGGATGAGGAAGGTCAACCCCGAGCTGATGTCCTTTGCCTTCTCCGTGGTCTCGAAGGGGACCGTCACCGAGGGGGCGAACCTGTCGATCCTCTCCATGCCCATCGTCTTCCGCTGCAGGGCCTGCGGAAAGGTCGCCGACAGCGAGAGCACGGCCTTCCTCTGCCCCAAATGCGGAAGCCCGGACGTGGAGCTTCTGTCCGGCCTGGAGCTCTCCATCGACTCCATGGAGGTGGAGGCGGGGAACGGGCCCGAGGCGTAGCTTTCCGGGGGATGGCTTTGGCTGCCCGCTCCTGTGCGGGGGCCGCCGGAGGCGGAAAATCTTAAGGAGACGATATCATGTCGGATAAAGGCATTCTGGACCGCCTCTCGCCCAGGCAGAGGGAGGCCGTGACGTACATAGACGGGCCGCTCCTGATCCTGGCCGGGGCGGGGAGCGGAAAGACGCGGGTCCTGACGCACAAGATCGCGTGGCTTCTGGCGGAGGGCCTGGCGAAACCGTGGGAGATCACGGCCGTGACCTTCACCAACAAAGCGGCCGGGGAGATGCGCGAGCGCGTCTCGGCACTCGTCCCCTCGGGGGCCGGGGATGTGCGCGTCAGCACCTTTCACGCCTTCGGCCTGAAGTTCCTCTTCCGGAACCGCGAGGCCGCGGAGGCTGTCGCGGGTGTGAAGCCGGGCTTCGCCGTCTTCGACCGCGGGGACAGCCGCGCGCTGGTCAAGCAGATCCTGGAGGGGATGGGGGTGAACACCAAGGATGTCGAGCCTGCCTCGGTCCTGGACGCCATATCCCGGGACCGGGCGGCCTGGACCCCCGGCAACCGGGAGTCCATCCTGGAGGGGCTCTACTTGGACGCCGCCCAGGCGTACCGCAGGGAGCTGCGGTCCCGCGGCGCCGTGGACTTCGACGACCTGATGATCGTCCCCCTGCAGGTCCTGGCGGGGGACGAGGAGGTGCGGCGGAGGGAGCGCGAGCGGATTCGCTGGCTGCTTGTGGACGAGTACCAGGACGTCAACCGCCCCCAGTACCTGCTGCTCCGCTACCTCACGGGGCCGGAGTGCCGCCTGAACGTCGTGGGCGACCCGGACCAGTCCATCTACGGCTGGCGCGGGGCGGACATCGGGATGATCCTGAACTTCGAACGGGACTTCACGGGAGGGGAGGGGCAGAAGGAGGCCCGCACCATCATCCTGGACGAGAACTACCGTTCGACCGGAAACATCCTGGGGGCCTCCAACGCCCTGATCCGCAACAACTCCGCGCGCAGGGAGAAGGATCTCAGGACCGCCCGGGGGGCGGGCGAGAAGGTCTACACCCTGCTTGCGAACAGCGACCTTCAGGAGGCCGGCTTCATCACCGCGGAGATCGGGCGTCTCAAGTTGGGCCACGGCTACGACTACGGCGACATGGCCATCCTGTACCGCCAGAACGCCATGAGCCGCCTCTACGAACAGAAGCTCCTGGAGGCGGGCATCCCCTACAGGATCGTCCGGGGGACGGCGTTCTACGAGCGCAGGGAGGTGCGGGACGTCCTGGCGGTCCTGAAGCTGGCCGTGAACCCGGACGACCGCACCTCTTTCGAGCGCGTGGCCGCCTTTGCGGTCAAGGGCATGGGGCCGAAGAAGAGGGAGGAATGGGCCGAGTGGCAGGTCTCCGGCGTCGTGCCCGCCTCGCCGGCCGCGGATTTCTGGCGCGCCGTGGGGGAGGGGGCCTTCCCGGTGAGGGGACAGGTCGGGGCTGTCTCTTATACACATCTCCGAGCCCACGAGACGGAGCTACATC